>CAZKZG010000064.1:0-9813 GCA_964557215.1 uncultured Candidatus Nitrosopelagicus sp.
TTTACTGGAGATTTTTTAAGTACTAGCAAAGAAATGTTTTTAACTTCTGTTTCTGAATATAGAAAAGTTAATAAAATGAGGAGAGATTTTATAGATAAAGTATGTTTAAAGATGAATGTTAATGGTAGAATACATGCTCAATTTCATCAATTAAGAAAAGATTCTGATGGAACGAGGACCGGGAGATTTAGTTCAAGTAATCCTAACTTACAACAGATACCAGCTAGAGATGAGTACTGGGGACCATTAATAAGGTCTTTATTTTTACCTGAAAAAGATAATACATGGTTTAGACTAGATTATAATCAACAAGAACCTAGAATGTTAGTCCACTATGCTCGATTAAGAGCAATTAGAGGTTCTAAAGAAGCATGTGAAGCATACCATGAAAAAGATGCAGACTTTCACACTATGGTTGCTGAAATGGCAGGTATTAAAAGAAAAATAGCTAAAACAATTAATTTAGGAATTATGTACGGGATGGGTACATTTAAACTAGGACAAATGTTAGGCTTAAATTATAATGATGCCACAATTCTGCTTGAAAAATACCATGAAAAAGTCCCATTTGTTAAAGGATTAATGCATGAGGCTTCAAAAGCAGTAACATATCGTGGCGAAATTAAGACATTACTAGGGAGAAAAAGACATTTTAATTTTTGGGAACCTTCTGATTCTAGATTAAAATGGCCAAACAAAGAAATGCCATTAAGAAAAGAAGATGCAGAAGAGATATGGAAAGGTAGACCATTAAAAAGAGCATATACGCATAAAGCTTTAAATCCATTAATTCAAGGAGCATCTGCAGATTTAACTAAAAAAGCAATGTTAGATTTATATAATGAGCTTAAAATTGTTCCTCATTTACAAGTACATGATGAACTAGATATATCTCATATAGATAATCCCGCAATTAAGTGGGTAACAGACATAATGGAAAATTGTGTTAAATTAGAAGTACCTTTAAAAGTATCTGTTGAAAAAGGTAAGTCCTGGGGAGAAGCAAAATAATGTGGATATTTACTAATCATGGATTTTATAGTATAGTTAAGGACAAGTCTAGTGAAACGAATTTGTTAGTTAGAGCTAGGAAAAGAGAGCATTTAGAGGTATTATTTGATAGCAGTAGAATTACATATAGTCCAAAACGAGATTACCAATACAGAGTTAACGCACATAGGGATGAAGTAAGTGATTTATTATACTATTCCACTAATGATATTACTTATACTAATTTTAAAAATTCAATTACAGATTCAACACTTAATAGAATGGCCAGTGTTTTATGGTCAGTTATATTTGGATGGTTAGATGAGCGAAAAGGAACTTTGGCAACTGATAAGAAGAAACGTCCCAGGACATCTCTTAAGGATAGAGAATTTAATTGGCGCGGGAATTCCAGATTGTCATCTAACCCACAAGGGAAAACAAGTGTGGTTAGAATTAAAGATTGGAAAAGGAAATAATGTACAATTTCAAAATTCACAAATCGCATTTTTTGCTGAAGCTAAAAAACACGGTTCAACTTGTAAAGTTCTTATGCGAAAAAATGATTTACTCTATCTTATTAACAGTGAAGTTATTATCAATTCTGTTTACAAAAGTATTAAAGGTGATAGAGTGTCTATTAATATCAACGAACTATCAAATGCATGGATATGGGGAATGCCATGGAATTGGAAAGAGATTGTTCAGAGGATATATGAATGAGAGAGTAGAATGGCAGTATATGTAGTACAAGAAGTTCCTAATCGTAATGTGCTTCCTGCACAGAAATTTGGTGAGCTTATTTTAATGTTACCTCCGGGTGATGTTGTATTATCTGCAGCACCTACTGTAAGTCGTTTAAAAAAGAAATTAAAGGACTTCAAAGATGGAGATTATATTCTTACTATGGGCGATCCAATTGCAATAGCATTAGCTGGAGCCATAGCAAGTGATATTAATAATGGGAAAGTTAATTTCCTGAAATGGGATAGACAAGAACGAGTTTATTATCCTGTTAAATGTAACATATATGGAAGGGCAGCATGAAACTAAAACCAAAGAAAAATAAAGTAATATTAGAAACAGAAAATAAAACTATAACAGATTCTGAATTAACTCACGTATCCAATCTTATTGGTACTATAGAAGAAACTCAGAAATCTTTAGAGTTAAAAGAAGAAGCAGTCAAAACAACAAAAGATTTTTTAAGAAAATTAACTGAAGAAGATCTTCCTAATAAGCTAGCTGAAATAGGATTAACTAGTGTTGAAACTAAGAATGGAGATAAAGTTACTATTAAGCCATTTTATAGAGGACATATTAGTAAAGAAAAACAAGCTGCAGCTTATAAATGGTTAAGAGAAAATAATCACGCAGACTTAATTAAGAATGAAGTTAAATCTGTATTTGGTAAAGGTGAGGATGCTTTAGCCATTAATATAAAAGAGTTCCTAAATAAATCAGGAATAAGTTTCACTGATAAGGAGAGTGTTCACCCGCAATCTCTATCAGCGTTTATCAGAGAACAAACAGAGAAGGGGAAAGCCCTACCTCATGATCTGTTGGGTGTTCATATAGGGCAAATTGCTAAAATAAAGAGAGGAGAATAGCATGAATCAAGTAACAAAGAAAAATTCTGGTGCACTTCAAGTAATTGACTATGCAGCAGACGCAAACGTAGGTCTGGAAAAAATGACAGCTGCGGATTTAGCTATTCCATTTATCTCTTTGATCCAAAAAACTAGTCCTCAAATTGAAGAAATCGACGGTGCTAAACCTGGTATGATCTTTAATAGTGTGACTAACAAGCTTTATAAAGAAATTAGTGTACTCCCTTGTGGGTACAAAAGGTCTTTTGTAGAGTGGAAGCCGCGTGAAAAAGGTGGGGGCTATGTCGGTGAACATGCACCTGACAGTGAGCTAACATCTAGACCACGTAATGATCGAGGAGAAATACAGCTTGAGAATGGAAACATCCTAGTTGAAACAGCATATCAATTTATACTATTATTAGATGGTACAAATGCAGAGACTGCTGTAATTAGTATGAGTTCTACTCAACTTAAAAAAGCTCGAAGATGGAATAGTATGATGATGGGACTTAAAGTTCCTCATCCAAATGGTACGATGGTTACGCCTGCTTCTTTTAGTCATAGTTATAAGATAACTAGTGCACAGGAAAAGAATGATAAAGGTTCTTGGTATGGCTGGGACATACAAATTGTTGGTCCAGTTAAAGATACAAACCGATATCAAATGGCAAAAACTTTTGCAGGAGGAGTTAAGAGTAACGAAGTTAAAGTTGCACCTCCAAAGCAAGACGGAAATCAATCACCAAAACGTGACTTTTAACGTTGGAGGCCGGTTATGGAGAATAAATTTAGTTCTCTCTTTTCCGGCCTTGAACGCGCCCACGGTACATACGAAATAAAAGATTCCCGTGCCGATGGTAAACTGACGGGCAAGGCTATAACGGTAAGAGAAAACGTTACTATACAAAAATGGAAAGACCACTTAGACGGGGTTAAAGGTCTAGGAATCATTCCTATTAATGATGAATCCAAAGTAAAATTTGGTGCCATTGATGTTGATGATTATAAAGGTCTTAATCTAAAAGAATTATCTAAGAAAATATTTACTTTAAAATTACCATTCATTCCCTGTAGATCAAAATCAGGAGGAGTTCATTTATATTTATTTTGTAAAGATTGGATTCCTGCTTCTGTAATGAAACATAAATTAGAAGAATTATCATCTACTCTAGGCTTTGGAGGATGCGAAGTCTTTCCAAAACAAATTCAAATATTAGCTGAAAGAGGAGATGTAGGTGGTTGGATTAATATGCCATATTTTAATTGCAAAAATACAGATAGATTTGCAATACATAATGGAAATAATCTTTCACTTGAACAGTTCTTAGAGTTAGCTGAATCAAAACTACTAACACAAGAGGAGGTAGAAAAATTAAAGATTCCTGTTAACTCTGAGTTAAAGGAAGGACCTCCTTGTTTGCAAGTCTTAACACAACAAGGTTTTCCTGAAGGGACCAGAAATAATGGCTTATTTAATTTAGCTGTCTATACTAGGAAAGCATATCCTGATACATGGCAAGCTAAGATTGAAGAGTTCAATATTAAGTACATGGACCCTCCCTTAAAAAGTACTGAGGTTTTAGAGGTTATAAAATCTGCAAGCAAAAAAACTTATCAGTACACGTGTAGCCGGGCTCCTATTGCGCCGCATTGCAATTCATCCGTTTGTAAACTCCGAAAGCATGGGATCGGAAATGATGGACGTATGCCGGCTATACATTCTTTAACTAAATATAATTCTAATCCTCCTATCTGGTTTCTAGATATAGAGGGAAGTGGGAGAATAGATTTAGATACGGATGATTTACAGAACCAGAGGAGATTTCAGAAAAGGTGTATGGAAAAATTAAATATGATGCCGGCAAAAATGAATGATAATTCATGGAATCAGCTCATTAACCATTTATTTGAGAATCTAAATGTGATAGAAGCTCCTATAGATGCTAGTTCTGTTGGTCAATTATTTGAACTTATAGAAAGATTTTGTACTAGTAGAGCACAAGCATTGAGTAAGGACGAAATATTACTTGGGAAACCGTGGACCGAGGATAACAAGCACTATTTCAGAATTTCAGATTTGATGGCGTATTTTGATCGTCAGCATTTTAGGGAATTTAAAGTACATCAAGTTACATCGTACTTAAAGCAACGAAAAGCTGAGCATCATTTTTGGAACATAAAAGGAAAAGGAGTTAATTTATGGTCGTTACCTGCTTTTGCTAAACAAGAAAACGGCCATGATGTACCTAAGGATGTAGAAGATGACAAGGAAGAAGTACCGTTTTAAAAGAAAAGCTGATATGGCTGAGGCAGATACTTACGCCCAAGTTGAAGTAACTTGGATTGATCCTATGTCTGATTCATCGTGGTTAGAGATTAAAGAATTTTTAAAAATGAAACCTGCAACATGCAAAACAACTGGAAGATTATACACTAGAAAAGATAGTTGTACTTATATTTTTGGTGATTGGTCTAGTGATAAGGAAGGAAATATAGATACAGTTGGAAATGTCACAGTGATTCCAAATAGTTTAATAAAAGAAATTAAGGTAAAGAAATGACGGTAACAAATAAGGAGGCAGAGAAATTTGATGAACAATTAGAAAAATTAAGAAAAGAAAAAGAAAGAGAATTATTAATGAAAAAATTTAAAGAGAAAGGTGGGCAAGTAGAAAAATTAAAACCTCAAAGAATAACTGCTCAAATGAAAAGAGATGCTAAAATATGAAAACAATTAAAAAACATTGGGGTTGGACTTGCGTTATAATTTGGGCTTGCTGTTTTGTAACACATTTATGGTATATATTATGAGTAATGATTACGAAGAACTTTTAAAAATGTGGAGAGAGGAAAAAAAGAAAAGACAAGAAGCTGAGGGAGAACTATCTATTGTTAAAGCTACAACTGTTCATAACTCCCCTGAAATGAGAGATACTAAAAAAGAATTAGAAGAAGTAAAAAATGATAACAAAAGATTAGCTTTACAGGTTGAAGATCAAAAAGACTTAAATAAATTTCATCGAAAATTAAATGGAGAATTACAAACTAAATTAACAGAGAGTCAGAAAAAAGAATGTAAATGCAACACCAAAACTTAAATATTATATTAGGACCACCCGGCACAGGAAAGACAACAAAACTTTTAAGCCTTGTTGAGAGTCATCTTTCTGAGGGGATACGTCCAGAACATATAGGGTATTTAGCATTTACTAAAAAAGCTGCTGATGAAGCTGCAGAAAGAGCTTTCATAAAATTTGATTATACTAAGGATGATCTTCCTTATTTTAGAACCATTCATAGTCTTTGTTTTAGACAACTTAATTTAAAACGAAGTGATGTAATGACCAAGACACATTATCAAGAGCTTGGGGAAATGTTAGGGTTAGAAGTTGATGGCGGAACTGATATGGGTGAAGGTCAGATTTTTGGTATGAAGACAGGAGATAAATTATTCTTCTTAGAAAATCTATCTAGAGTTAAACAAATTTCTTTACAGATGGCTTATAATAAATACAATGATGATGACGTTCAGTGGTTTGAATTAGAAAGATTACAAAGAGCACTAGTTAAATATAAAGAAAAAAGAAAGATAATTGATTATACAGATATGCTTGTTAAATGTCTGAATATTAAATCATTTCCTAAATTAAGAATCTTATTTGTGGATGAAGCACAAGACTTATCAAAAATACAGTGGGATATAATAAATGAAATTGGAAAAGATACTGAAGTAATATATATAGCTGGGGATGATGATCAAGCTATATACCGATGGGCAGGTGCTGATGTTGATCAATTTATAGGGTTAGAAGGAACTAGTACTGTTTTAAATAAATCATATAGAGTTCCGACTTCAATATGGGAATTAGCAACTAAATTAAGTGTTAGAATTAAGTCAAGAATACCTAAAGAATTTAAACCTAGAGAAGAAAAAGGAGAAGTAAGATATTATATGGACCCTGAAGATGTAGATTTATCTAAAGATTCCTGGTACTTACTAGCTCGGAATGGATATATGTTAGGTCAATTAGAAAATATCTGTATTAAAAACGGTTATCCATTTACTATCGTAGGACGAAGGTCACCATTGAACGCTGAGGCTTTGCAAGCAATACGCTTTTGGACACGATTGTCCAAGGGTGAGTCCATTGTGGGGAGCGGCATTAAGTTAATATATAAATATATGGTGACCCGCTGTCCGCGTGGAATTAACCCCGAGGGCTACTATAGCATAAAAGACTTCAATTTAGAACCAGGAATTTGGCACGAACGGTTAAATAAAATAGATACAAAGAGAAGAGAATACTATATAATGCTGCTCAAGAGAGGAGAAGATCTTAAAAAAGATCCGAGAATTAAAATTAGTACTATTCATGGAGTTAAAGGTGGTGAAGCTGATCATGTATTAATCATGACAGATATAGCACCTCGTACTTATAGAGAAATGCACGCGCTCCCTGATGATGAGATTAGAGTATTTTATGTCGCGGTGACTAGAGCTAAGAAATCATTGCATATTGTACAACCGAATACAAATATGGCTTTTGACCTCTAAATCCCGCTCCATAGATGAACATAGAGGACGGAAATGAACATAAGACATAGTAAGGTATACCCATTTAAAACGGAACCTTTTGAACATCAACTAAAAGCATGGACCATGTCCAAGGATAAGGAGTCTTTTGCTTTATTCATGGAAATGGGAACCGGTAAATCAAAGGTTATATTAGATACGGCTGCTTACCTATATGATAATGGTAAGATAGATACATTATTAATTGTAGCTCCTAAAGGTGCTTATCGTAATTGGCATTTAAACGAGATTCCTTCTCACTTACCAGAACATGTAATATATAGATATGCTATTTGGAGTGCTTCTCCTAGGAAAAAAGAGAAGATGTATCTTGACGATATTGTTAGAGCAGGAGATGAATTAAGAATAGTTATAATGAATGTTGAAGCTTTTAGTACGACAAAAGGAGTGAAATGGGCTACAAGCTTTCTTAACACTAGTCGTGCTATGATGGTTGTAGATGAATCTACTACAATTAAAACTCCTAATGCTAATAGAACTAAAGCCATTATTAAGTTAGGTCGAATGGCTAAGTATAGACGTATCCTAACTGGCGAGCCCGTGACGCGAGATCCATTAGACTTATATAGTCAATGTGAATTTTTAGATGAGTTTCACCTAGGGTTTAGTTCCTTCTATACATTTAGAAATAGATATGCTATAATGATTAATATGAACCTAGGTCATAGGTCATTTAAGAAAGTAACAGGATTTCAGAGAATGGATGAACTTAATGATATACTTCGAAGCTTTAGTTTTAGAGTTAAGAAGGATGATTGTTTAGATTTACCAGAAAAAACTTATCAATATCGATATGTTGATATGACTAAAGAACAAGAGAAAGCATATAAAGAAATGAAGGACTTATGCTTAACTCAAGCTGATAATGAAGTGATAACTGTTCCTAATAAATTATCGATGTTAAGTAAATTGCATCAGATTGTTTGTGGGCATTTAATAGATAATGATGGTCATACTCATTTAATTAAAAATAATAGAATGGAAGCATTACTAGAATTAACAGATGAGGTTGAAAATAAATGTATAATTTGGGCTTGTTATAGAGCAGACTTAAGGACCATTGCTTCTAAATTAAGAGAAAAATATGGTTCAGATTCGACTGTTGAATATTGGGGTGATACAGAAGATAAAGAAAGAAAAGAAAATATACAAGCATTTATGCACGGAAAACCTAAATTCTTTGTAGCTAATCCAGCAACAGCTGGTTTTGGTCTTAATTTACAAGTTGCCAATACTGTTATCTATTATAGTAATAATTATAATCTTGAGCATAGACTACAGTCCGAGGACCGTTGTCATAGAATAGGACAAACAAAAAATGTTCATTATATAGATATATCTACACTAGGAACAGTTGATAATAGAATTATTAAATCTTTAAAATCTAAGAAAGATATAGCAAGACAAGTTATGGGCGATCAATGGAAGGAATGGCTTCGTTAAACCATTTAACCACATCAAATCCAGGACAATAAGGCTTCTTAGGTTCTACGTCACAATGACCGATCACTTTAGAATCAGGATATAATTTTAAAAGCATCTGAACAGTATCCCTTAAAGCATCAAATTGTCTTTGATCAAAATCTTTTTTACCGACTAAACATACTCCGACAGATGTTCCATTAACTGCTTTAGCATGAGCTCCTGATAATTTAATATCTCTTCCAGCTTCAACTAAACCATTTCTTCTAATAACAAAATGATAACCTATATCACTCCATCCTCGTTCTTCAACATGCCACTTCTTAATAGTAGCCATATCAACATCTCTGTCATCTGGTGTATCTGCACAATGAATAACAATGTGATCTGTTTTTTGTCTAACGTTCATGATACCTTACTTATAACACAAGAAATTACGAAATAACACGCAAAATAAGTGATTAATAGAATTTTTATTTTTTGCTTCAGATTATTTTGTATAGCCTGATGAATCATACTTATCTTTTATTATTTTAACAACTCTCATTTTATCGCTGTATTCATCTTTTTCAATAATAGCATCTACTTCTCCGCATTGCATACGAACATTTTCTGGATTAACTGAACGTTCTACTGTTCTTTTAGCTTTTAGACAGCTACTCATTTTTTGATCCTGAATATAGGTATGCTCTATAATTCCACCCTGGTAGAACATACATAAAACTATTACTCCACTAATTATGGTTTCCATTATTCCTCACTTTATCTTTAAGAACTTCAATGTGTTCTAAAATTTTTTCGACATCTTTTTGTAGTCTATTTATATTGACTGCATTATGTCTTGATTCTTTTATTTCTGTTTGTATATCTTCTACATCAGTTAGTAAACTCTCAATTAAAAGAAATTGCTCGGAGTCCGCAGGCAGAGAGCCGAGTTCTCCTCTTGGCCACTTAATAGAAAACTCAACAGCCCCTTCTAAATCTTTTTTAATTAAATGATTATCCGTTTCTAATGTATTAAGTCTTTCTATTATTCCAAAATACGCCCATACACCAACTCCAACAGCAGCAATTATAGAAATTAAATTCCTTATAGGCATTGCCAGTGTTGTTGATTCATTAATCTTCATCTGTATCTTCTTTCGGTCTAATTTTGCCAAATGTTATCTTCCATTGAAATTTAGTTTTTTCTTCCATTTTAGTACTTAATGGATTTGT
>CAZKZG010000065.1:0-3219 GCA_964557215.1 uncultured Candidatus Nitrosopelagicus sp.
GAAATAATGTAATTACAAAACTAACTGGAGATATGGAGCATATTGATCTTGCAGACTATAAGAGATCTGATTTACTTATTGTGTATCCATCAACTGCAAACACTTTGGGAAAACTTGCAACAGGAATTGATGACACAGCAATTTCAACAGTTCTTACTGTGGCGTTTGGCTCTAAGATTCCAATAGTTATGGGTCTTGCAATGCATCGATCCATGTATGAAAATGCAGCAGTTCGCAAAAACATTGCATTTCTAGAAAAGAAGATTGATTTTATTTCACCTAGTATGATCGAAGGAAAAGCAAAAGCCCCAGAACCTGAAGATATTCTAAATTTTGTTCTTACAAAATTTGGTCAGTCCAAAGTTTTGAAAGGAAAGAAAGTTTTAATGACAGCTGGTCCAACAGTTGAGAAAATTGATCCTATTAGAGTAATAACAAATCATAGTACTGGAAAAACCGGAGTGCTTTTAGCATCAGAATTAATTTCTGCTGGTGCAAAAGTTACGTTAGTATACGGTCCTGGAATTGCTGAATCACCAAAAGGTGCAAAAATAATTCCTGTACAAACTGTTACAGATATGCTCAATGAAGTAAAAAAACAAATGAAAAAAAAGTTTGACATTGTTATACTAGCTGCCGCAGCATCAGATTATATCCCAAAAAATCAATACTCAAAAAAAATTAAAAGTACAAGAAATTCACTTACCGTTGAACTCAAAAAGGCACCAAAAATTATTGATCACATAAAAAAATTACAAAAAGATGTATTTCTGATAGGTTTTAAGGCTGAAACAGATGTCTCAAAAAAAGAGTTGGTAGCACAAGCAAAACAAAAGCTAAAGGATTCCAAGGCTGATATGATAATTGCAAATGATATTGGAAAAAAATATTTCAAAGACACTAGATATAATGAATTACTAATTGTTGATTCGAAAACAGTTGTGCCTATTAGTAGAAATAAAAAAGAAAGAATTGCTAAATTAATTTGTAAGAACATTGAAAAAAGAATCTAAGAGTCTCAAATACAAACAAAGAACTATTCTGGTTTGGAATGAAATAGCACCATTTTATCACAAAAGATGGGCGAGAAATGAGATTGGGCCATTCAATGTAACAAATGAGCTAATAAAATTATCAAAGATAAAAAATGGTGATTGTGTTATGGATCTTGCATGTGGGACAGGGCTCGTTACAAAAAATATTGCTAGAAAAGTTGGAAAAAATGGCTTGATTTATGCAATCGATGCATCAAAAACTGCGATAAACATTGCAAAAAAGTGGGTTGAAATGAAAGAAAATATTCGTTTTATCATAGGAGATGCAGAAACCATTCAATTTAACATAAAATTTGATGCCATTACATGTCAATATGCATTATTTTTCTTTCCAAATGCAAAAAAAGTTCTAAAGAACCTAAAAAAAATATTGAAAAAAAATGGCATGATTGCAATGAGTGTTCACAGTAAGACAAATGTTCCATATTTTGATAGCATACTAAATCCAGTAAGAAAATTCATTCCAGACTATCTACCAAAATATCCAGAGCTTGACAGATTTGGAACAACTAAGTCATTCAAAGAAGAATTTGTAAAGGCAGGATATCAGAAAATTGTTGTTAAAAAATTACTTTATCATTACAGCCCAGGAAATTTTTCTGATTATTGGAATAACTATAAAAAATATCTATCAAAACCACTAAAACAAAAATTTAACAAATTAAGTAAATATCAAAAATCAAATCTAAGAGAGATTGTAAAAGATAATACTGTTCAATATACCAAAAAAGATGGCAAAATTATCTTTCCTTGGGAAGTTTTAGTATTAACGGCTAGAAATTCGTAGGCACAAACATAAATCTACAGACTAGAATCAGATAGAATAATGCGATCAAGAAGAAGAAAACTAATGCAAAACTGCCAAAAAAGTACAGGATGCAATACGTTAGTAACATTTGAACCAGAAAACTTGTTTTATTTGACTGGTTTTTGGGGAGAAGCAATAGGTATTTTGGATAAAGATGCTAATGCAACAATTATCGCACAAGAACTAGAAGTTGGTAGAGCAAAAGACGAATCAATTAATTGTAATGTTATAAAATCTGATAGAGGAATCAGTTCGTTAAACTCATTGAAAAAAATTCTAAAGGGTAAGGTTTGTACTGATTGCCAAAATTATTCCGTAATGCAATCACTGAAAAAATCATTTCCGAAGATAAGAAATTCTATTGAACCATTTCAAAAATCACGTGAAATAAAAGATGACAAAGAGATCATTCTACTGAAAAAAGCATCAAAAATAATAGATAACATGTTTAGTATATGTCAAAAAAAGATCAGAGTAGGACAAAAAGAGTCAGAATTACAATCAATTTTAATGTCATATGCAATTGAGAATGAGATGTTTGATACTGGCTACAGATCAACACTCAATCCATTAATAATTGCGGGCGGACCAAATGGTGCACTTCCTCATGCTCAAGTTACTAATAGAAAATTTAGGAAGGGAGATCTAATAGTAGTTGATCTAACATTACGTTACAAAGGATATGTTTCTGATTCAACACGAACATTTGCATTAGGAAAAATTTCTACTGAAGCAGAAAAAGTATTTGATATTGTAAAAGAATCACAAGAGATAGGACTTGGTACAGTAAAACCAAAAGTAAGTTGTAAGACAATAGATGATGCATGTAGAAAAGTTATAAATGAATCGGGGTATGGAAAATATTTCATACACTCAACTGGACATGGAATTGGTTTGGATGTTCATGAGCTGCCTACAATCAGTACAAGAAGCACAACAAAACTACAAAATAATATGGCAATAACAGTTGAACCAGGAATCTATATTGAAAATAAATTTGGAGTAAGAATTGAAGATTCACTTATTGTAAAAGACAAAAAACCAATTGTTATGCACAAATTCACAAAAGAACTTGTAACACTTTAGACACTCTGATTTGTGGTAATTACGCACAAAAAAATCTTGTAAAAAAAATTTAGATCAAAAGCTTTTTGATAGTGTTGATCACACGAAAGCTATGCAAAAACAGGAAAACACAACATATCTGAAGGCAATCACAATACGTGATCCAAGTGACTTGCACTCGATTAAAGAGGATGTTAAAAAAGGAATGATCCTTATCTTGCGAGTGACACCTTTAGCACAAAAAGATGTTGAGAAACTAAGAAAGGTTGTGGAAGAGCTATATGTAATTGC
>CAZKZG010000066.1:0-3503 GCA_964557215.1 uncultured Candidatus Nitrosopelagicus sp.
AAACAATTTCATGCAGGGTTTTTATAATCCTTGATTGATTTTGGAAATGTGTTAGTACCTGTAAGATGTTTTACTTGTGGAAAATTAATTGCTGATAAGTATGAAGATTATCAAAATAAAATCAAAACAGGTGAAGAACCACAGAAAGTTCTTGACGAACTTAAAATTGAGAGATATTGTTGTAGGAGAATGCTGTTAACCTCAGTAGAACTCATTCAGCTAATAATCCAATTTTATGAAGCAATGCACAAAAGAAATCAAGAAGTGCAAAGCGAGTTAGAATAGGTTGCCAAAAATCACATCAATAACAGGAAGAATTCTTTACAATAGTCGAGGTAGTAAAACTATTGAAGTTGATATAGTAACTGATAATAAATTTCTAGGCAGAGTCTGTGCACCTTCTGGTGCAAGTGTTGGAAAATATGAAGCTGTAAGTTTTGCAAATGGTAAACCTGAACAAAGCTTATCAATTCTAAATGATAATTCTGAAAAATTTCTTGGATGTGATGCATCTAATTTAAAATTAATTCATGACACTGTAAAATCCATTGATAATTCAGACAACTATTCAGAAATTGGTGGTGCATGTGCATTTGCTATAACTATTGCAGCAGTAGAATCTGCTTCAAAAGCGTTTGAAATACCACTATACAAAATAATTAATGAAAATGATGAACTAAAATTTCCTTTTCCATTAGGTAATATACTTGGTGGTGGAGCGCATGCAGGTCCTGGAACACCAGACATTCAAGAAATCCTTGTTGCATCAATTGGTGCAAAAAATTTACGAGAAGCAATTGACATGAACTTACAAGTTCATAAAGAGTTAAGAAAATTAATTCAAAAAGATGATTCATCATTTACCAATGGTAGAGGTGATGAAGGCGGTTGGGCACCAAAATATGACAATGAAAAAGCCTTAGAAATATCTGCAAAAGCAATTGAAAATCTTGGGTTTACTCTTGGAAAAGAAATTTCACTAGGAGTTGATTTTGCATCTTCTACACAGTGGAATGATGATAAACAAAAATACATCTATGATAGAGCAGGATTTGAAAATGATTCTGGTCAACAGATAGATTTTGCGGCAGGGATTATTGAAAAATACAAACTAATCTATGCAGAAGATGCAGTTCATGAGGAAGCGTTTGATGATATGGCAGTTCTAACAAAAAAATTCCCTGACAGAATGATAACTGGTGATGATCTTACAGTAACCAATACAAAAATTTTAAAAAAAGCCATTGAATGTGGGGCGTGTAATGCTGCAATATTGAAGGTTAATCAAGCTGGAAGCCTTTTTGATGCACTTGAATTTGCAAAAATGGCTAATGAAAATAATATAAAATTAATTACATCGCACCGTTCAGGTGAATCAACAGATTCACAAATTTCACACATTGGAATAGGTACAAAGTCAAAATTACTCAAAGTTGGTGTTGTTGGAGGAGAAAGAGTTGCTAAATTAAATGAATTAATCAGACTTTCAGAGCATGATTTAATACATGGCATGATAGACTTTTAAAAATCACGATGAGCGAACAGACAGAAATTTCAGGTATAAAGAAGAAGATACTATCTACTGGAATAAGAGTCGGAACAGCTGTAAAAACTAAATTCATGCGTCAGTATATCACTGAGTCAAGTCCAGAGGGACTTTACATGTTGAATATTGATATCACATTGGAGAGAATTAAGACTGCTGCAAAATTTATCAATCATATGGATATTAAACGAGTAATTGTTTGTTCTGGAAGAGAATATGCAAATACACCAATTGAAAAATTTTGTGAATCTACAGGTGCAACTATGATGCTTGGAAGATTCATGCCAGGTACATTAACAAATCCATCACTGCCATTTTATACAGAACCTCAAATAATACTTATTTCCGATCCTCAAGTAGATGCACAAGCCGTAACTGAAGCTACCAACGCAGGAATTCCAGTTATTGGTGTTTCAAATACAGATAATTTAACTTCAAAATTAGATTTAGTTATACCTGCAAATAACAGAGGTAGAAAGGCACTTGCCACAGTATATTGGCTTCTAGCACGTGAAATTCTAATTCAAAAAGGTGAACTTACAGAAGATCAAGATATGAAATATGAAATAGATGATTTTGAGACTAAAATCAAAGATATAGAAGAAGACGAGTCTTATTAGTTTCAGAAGAAGAATTATACAAGTACATTTTAAAATAATTATTTGACTTCAAAAGCATCAGCACCAGGTAAGATTATTCTCTTTGGAGAACATTTTGTAGTACATGGTGTAAATGCAATATTAGGTGCTATTAACAAAAGAGTGACAGTAATTTCAAAAAAAAATGAAACTCAGAGTATTTTTATTAAATCATCCTTAGGTGAAAAAACAATTGCAATTTCTGAATCATTAGATAATGTTGATAGTATGTTTAAACCATTTTTCTTCATTGCAAAAAAAATAATTAATGAAAATAGCTTTAGTAATGGAATAGATATAGATATACAATCTGAAATTCCAATAGGTGCAGGTTTAGGCTCATCCTCTGCATGTTGTGTTGCAGCAGCAGCATCAATATCAAACCTATTCTCAGGACTTGAAAAAAATCAAATTCTAAATATTGCGATAGAAGCTGAGAAAACTATCTTCCCAAATACATCAGGTGCTGATTGCACAGTCTCAATCTTTGGAGGTATAATTGGTTATCAAAAAGATAGTGGTTACAAAATTATAGAAACCGACCACGAATTTGATTTTATCGTGGTAAATTCAAAAAAGCCACATTCAACCAACATTGTAGTAGATCGTGTAAATAAATTCAAAAATTCAAATGAAAAGATCTTTAGAGAATTATGTGAGGAAGAAACTAGATTAATTGGTAAAGTAACTGATTCATTACAAACATTTGATCTTGAAACTATAGGAAAATGTATGTCACAGAATCAAATTTTTCTAGAGCAATTGGGTGTCTCAAATGATCAACTGCTAGAAATTATAAAATTAATTGAAAAAGAGACATTTGGAGCAAAAATTACAGGTGCTGGAGATGGTGGATGTATTATCGCACTGACTGATAAAAATAACAAAGATTCCGTTCTTGAACACATAAAAACTGATTATGAATCATATCCAATAATCATAGACAAGATAGGTATGCAAGTTTTTAACGACAATTAGGAAAGAAATGGTATGATACTAATCAAACTGGGCGGTTCCATAATAACTAACAAAGAAAGACCACTATCACCTAGAAAAAAGAAAATAGAAAATATTTTGAAACAAATTAAGAAAATCAAAGAACCTGTGATAATAGTTCATGGAGGAGGCTCTTATGGTCATTATTGGTCTGTCAAATATAACATGCATACAAAACCAGCAAAAAATGATATGCGTGGAGTAGCAATTGTAAAAAATTCCATGGTGGAACTAAACAAGATAATTCTAGACATTGCAGTAAAAAATAGAATTCATGCCTATTGTTTACCACCAACTGATTTCATGAATGGAAACAAGCCAAT
>CAZKZG010000067.1:0-9009 GCA_964557215.1 uncultured Candidatus Nitrosopelagicus sp.
TGTTATGATTAATGGAACAAAAGGTGTTCAATTTATCGATGAATCTACCGACTCTATTTTATCTGGTTTTGATGAAGTAATGAGAGAAGGCGGTCTTACTAAAGAACAAGTTAGAAACTGCAAATTCACATTTACACATTTTGTTCCTCATGAAGATACAGCACATCGTGGGTTATCACAGCTTGGTCCAGCATCTAGACGTGCATGTCTTGGTGCATTTCTATCTGCAGAACCAATGCTTTTGGAACCAATGTTAGCAATTGAAGTTAGGGTACCAACAGATCTAATTGGTGATGTTGCATCAGTTTTACAAGCAAAAAGAGGTAAAGTACTTGATATGCAACAAAAGGGTGCGACGAGTATAGTGATTGGCGAAGTACCAGCATCTGAAACATTTGATTTATCAGAAAAGATGAGAGGCCAAACTGCTGGAAAAGCTATGTGGAATTCACATTTTAAAGAGTGGACACCAATACCAAAATCAATTGGCGCAACACTACTACAAGAAATTCGAAAAAGAAAAGGGCTTAGTCCTGAACCACCACAAGCATCTGAATTTATAGATAAAGAATAACTTTATGGCAAAAATTACTACGTTTGATGGAAACGGTTTTTGGAAGAATTCATATGCACATCAACGTGGAAAATTACTAAAGATGGTACAAGTTCCAGACGATCAGATAAAACTACTAGTTGATAGATCTTACATGGAATTACCTGCACCATTAAGATATGAAATTGAGACAAGTGGTATTTCAAAAAAAGATCTTTAATACGTGTTATTGATCTTTTGAATCTTGTCTGTGAAGATACGTCAGTATGAATGATAATTCTTTTAAAAAATTAGGTTCCTTGTTAGACCATGAATATCTATTGGAGTTCTCCCAGAATTCCTGATTTTCGTCATACACCTGTTCCGAAAAACTCATGTATGATTTTATGATTAATTGTATAATATCCAGTTTGCCTTTTTTGGTTTACTAAATCACTCAAAAAATTTGATCTAGAGAATTCAAGGATTAATTCATTGTTAATTAATGCTCAATATTCATTCAATAGTAGTAAATTTACGAAAGTAATCTAAGGTAATTTAATGAAAGCCAGGTTTGGTTCAAAGTGTATTAGTTGTGGAGAACCTATCAAAGTGGGTAAAGAGATCCTAAAAGACTCACAAGAAAGATGGGTACACAGTCATTGTACTGATGTTTCTTTAGATTTACCTTAACCGATATATCTAATTAGAAATTAGTTCAATTATGGTAAATTTGAACCCATTTGATATTTTAATGTGGACATTTAGACGTAATGAACACGACATTGTAAATATGTATGATTCACTTTCTCCCATGATGCAGATTACCACTAAAGGAGATATGTTAAATTTTGGATATTGGGATAACCATTCTCTTACACCTTTGTCTGCACAGAACCGTCTGTGTGAGCTAGTAGGAGAACTTGCAGAACTTAAAACAACAAAAACATTGTTAGATGTTGGTAGTGGATTACTTGGACCTGCCAAAAAATGGGAATATGATTTTCCTAATACACAAATAATTTCTATCAACATAAATTTTTCACAATTAAAAAATTCAGAAACATCATCATCTAATACAATAATTCGATTAAATTCTACATCTAGATTACTTCCTTTTGCAAATCAATCAGTTGATAGAATTGTTGCATTAGAATCAGCACAGCATTTCAAAAAGTTAGATGATTTTATTTCTGAATCTAAGAGAATTTTAAATTCAGAAGGAATTCTTGTATTTGCAATACCAATAGTTACCCAAAAAGTTTCTACTATGAAGGATCTTGGTATTTTAACATTAACATGGACTTCTGAACATTTTACACTTGATTTTTTGACATCTAAAATAAAGCATGCAGGTTTTAAAATTGAACAAATTAGATTGATTGGAAAAAATGTCTATCAACCAATGGCTGACTACTATTTGAATAATAGAAAATCCATTCAAAAGAATATTTTAACAAAATATTCTGCATATGTTGAAAAAATTCTTTATAACTCAATTAAAAAAATGAAACAAGTTTCTGAAGATAACATTATTGATTATGCATTAATCAAGTGCAGATTATAGTTTTAAGAATTACCAGCTTTCTGAATACTTGATTTGCTCTTTAGTAAGCTTATCAGTTTTTACACCCATTGCCTTAAGCGCATCAATTGCAATTTGTTTATCTATCTCCTTTGGAACAATCATAGTCTTTTTTCCTAATTTTTTATGATTTTTGTAAATATACAAAAGAGATAGAATTTGGTTTGAAAATGACTGTGCCATAACTTCTGGTGGATGACCTTCTGCTGCTACAAGATTAGCTAGTCGTCCCTTGCCAATTAGATATATTTTCCTTCCATTTCGTAGAGTGCATTCATCAAGTGATGGTCTTACCTCTTTTACTAATTTTGATTTAGTAAGAAGATATTCTGTGTCAATCTCTACGTCAAAATGTCCTACGTTTCCAACTACAGCACCATCTCTCATACTAAGCAAATGTTCTTTTCTGATAACGCTTGTCATACCAGTACATGTGATGAATATTTGTCCAATTTTTGCAGCTTGTGCCATTGGCATTACCTCAAAACCATCCATATGTGCTTCTAACGCTTTAACTGGATCAACTTCGGTGACAACAACTTTTCCACCCATACCCCTAGAACGTTCTGCAACTCCTCTACCAACCCATCCATATCCAACAACAACAATTGTTTTTGATGTAAAGAGCAGACCCATAGCTCTAAGGTAACCATCAATAGTGCTTTGTCCCGTTCCATATCTGTTATCAAACATGTGTTTAGTATCTGCATCGTTTACAATAATTACTGGGTATTTCAATTTTCCCTGTTTCTCCATTGCTTTAACTCTTGTAACTCCTGCAGTTGTTTCTTCTGTGGAACCTAAGACATGTAATGATTTGAATTTTTTATCAAAGTGAACCTTTACATTCATGTCAGCTCCATCATCACAAATTAGAATTGGTTTATGTTTTAGAACTTGATCAATACACCAGTCATATTCTTTGGTTGTTTGGTTGTTCCAAGCATAAATATGAACTCCTTGTGATGCAAGAAATGCAGCTATATCATCTTGTGTAGTAAGTGGGTTTCCACCACATACTGCTACATTTGCACCAAGTTCCTTTGCACCTATAACAAGAACAGAAGTTTCTTTGGTTATATGAAGACAGAATCCAATTGTTACACCTTTCAAAGGCTTTGATTTTTTTAATCTGCTTAGTGTGTTATCTAAAATCTGCATATGGGAACGGGCCCATTCATACGATATCTTACCTTTCTTAGCTAATTTTGGGTTTTTTACTTTGCTCAATGTGTTTCACCCCTTCTAAAGTCTTTAAAAACCATTACGTTATTAACCGAATACACTGCAATGTTCACAAATGAACAAAAAAGCAATAATCACAAGTGCATTACCCTATTCCAACGGAGAAATTCATTTGGGACATGTCGCATCAACATATCTACCTGCAGATGTTACAACACGCTTTCTAAAACAAAATGCGGTAGAGGCATACTACATCTGTGCTTCTGATGATTTTGGCACGCCAATTTTAATTCAATCAGAAAAAGAAGGGAAGACACCTCAAGAATATGTTGGATATTGGAATAAACGAGATTTGGAAGATTTTAATGAATTTGATATTAATTTTGATTTTTTCTATAAGACTAGTTCAGATGAAAATATCCAATTTGTACAAGAAGTATTTAACAAATTGAAAAACAACGGTCATATTTACGAAAATGAGATAATACAATTTTATTGTGAAAATGATCAGAAATTTCTTCCTGATCGATTTGTAAAGGGAACATGTCCTAATTGTGATGCAGAAGATCAATACTCTGATCTATGTGAAAAATGTGGAAGGGTTCCAGAAGAAATTAAGAATCCACATTGCTCAATTTGTGGGCAAAATCCTATTAAAAAATCAACAAATCATTATTTTTTCAAACTAAAAGATTTCTCACAACCACTTCTTGACTATCTAAATAATGCACCATATCTTCAAAAGGATGTAAAAAAATATGTTGAAAACTGGATTAAAGAAGGACTTGTTGATTGGGATATAACACGTGATATATCATGGGGTGTACCTGTTCCAATTGAGGGATTAGAAAATAAGGTATTTTATGGTTGGTTTGACAACCATTTAGCGTATATTTCATCATCCATCAAATTTCTAAATGACAAAGGTATTGATGGAAAATGTTTTTGGAATGATGCAGACATTTATCATTTTATTGGAAAGGATATAGTTTATCATCACTATCTATTTTTACCTGCAATGCGATTAGGCATTGATAAAGAATTCAAACTCCCAGACTACATACCAACACGAGGCCATCTTACACTTCAATCAAAAAAAATCTCAAAAAGTAGAAATTGGTATATTGGCTTAAAGGATTTTTTACAAATTTTTCCTTCTGATTACCTGCGATTCTATTTAATTTCAATCAATCCATATTCACAAGATGATTTAAATTTTGATTGGGAGCAATTTGAGACTAAAATTAATTCTGAATTAATTGGAAATTTAGGAAATTTCGTTAATCGTGCATTAGGGTTTACAAATAAAACATTTAGTGGCATCATACCTAAGCCTGAAGAATATGACAAAGCAGATTTAGAATCAGAACAGAAAATTAAATTACTTGCTGAAAATATTTCGAAATTAATGCAGGAAAATCATCTTGATCGTGCATTAAAACTATTAATGGAATTTTCAGCTCATTTTAACCAGTATTTCCAACATAAGGAGCCATGGAAGCAAGGTCCCGGAACTAATTCATGTGTTTATTTGTCAGTAAATGCAGTACGTTCTTTGGCAATTGCGTTATATTCATTCTTACCAAAAGCATCAGAGAAAATCTGGTCACAAATTGGCATGGATGGAGATATTTCTGAGTTAAATTGGAACGAAGTATCTGTAATATCTCTCAAGCCTGGTCATAAGATAGGGCAAACCACACCATTGTTTTCTAAAGTAGAATCTTCTGTAGTAGAAGAACAAAAAGCAAAACTTGGTGATTGAATTACCATCAAAAATATTTCCAAAGGTTTCTACTAGAGGATTTTATGATCTTCAAAATGGAAAAACTCTAACAAACATATACTATGAAATTTATCCCCCTCAAAAAATTGAGACTATTATAAACAAGCCAGAATTTGTCATAATGATTCATGGACTTCGAAATAATAAATCTGGAGCACTTGCAAAATACATTATTGCTGAGAAGCGTCTTAAGAGATTACACTATAAGCATTCAGTAATTGGTTATAGCTATGATTCAAACATAGTAGGTGTGCAATACAAATCCACAGTAATACCTGCATTAAAAACTGGTCTTATTATAGCAAAAAAGAATGGTCGTAATTTGGCACGATTTATTTTAGATGCTAAAAAAAAGAATCCATTAGCAAAAATTAGATTGATGGGACATTCATTAGGCGCACAAGTGATTCTTTCTACAATAGAAATTCTTGCAAAAAATTCGAGAAATAGAAATATTATAGAGTCTATTCATCTTTTTGGCAGTTCAATTCCTTCAAATTCGTTTAATCCAAAAAAATTTGGGTGTGCTTTTCAAATGATTGTGAATAAAAAAATTACAAATTACTACAGTCCTTATGATGAAGTATTAAAAGCAGCGACTGACGAACAATCTGTTGACATACCAATTGGATACAAAGGTTCAGTTGGGCTGAATATTTCCAAATATACTCAAAGAAGAGTAACGCCTAGAAACCATCGCTTTGCAAGTTATGCAGCGACCCTAAACTCTTTCCCATAAATAAAGAAAAAAAATGCCATTATCAGGACATTGCTTTTTCATCTAAGATGAAATATTTAGCTAGTTTTAGATATGTCTCTCTTTCATAATCTGATAGTTCTTCATCTGAATTATAGATCCGCTCAAACCATGAAATTATATTCTGTATGTCCTTTGTTGTGAAGACTACTGAACTACTCATAGTATTCATTACTTATTGAAGTATTTTCAAGGCAAAGTCAAAAATTGGTTCGATCACGTTGAGAAATTTATGACTTGTTAATCTTTTCAAGTGTTTAATAGATCATACAGACTATGTATTTAGAAATTACTTTAATCATTTTTTTTGTCAGTGTCAGTTTTTGTATCATTATTATTTCCACCAGGACCCAGCATCTCTTCTGGTTTTACATCCTGATCCCATGTTCCTTTAACACCTTTAATTAATGATAAAACCCCTGCTACAATAATAGCTATTATACCAGCAAAAACCATTGTTTTATCCTGTAACCCTTCACCGCAATCAACTTCTACAGGTGGCTGATCATCAGGATATTCATAACATGTTGAAAACTCATCTGTCTGTACAGTTATTCCCATGTATTCTGAACCAATCAGACCTAGAACTATAAAACCAATTGTAATAACTACAACACCGATCATAATGAACCGTATATCACTCATACTAGAATAGTGTAATCTGAATATTTAATTAATTACTTGAATTATAGTAGTTGGCATTGTTTTTGAGATCTAGAATATATTTTTCAAGATTAAGCGAAGAATATCATACTCTTATATGAGAGTATGAAACTCTGGTGAGAATCACTACCTATATTCAAATATTCTGTTTGAATAATATATTTTTTTAATAATTTTCCAAGTTTTCTGTAACATTATATTATGCCGAGTAAAAATCACGTTATGTCAGAGAGTAAATGGGCAGATTTTGTAATTAGTGCAGTAAAAAGAGGTCCAGGTACGGGTAAAATTAGTCAGGTTCAAGTTCATAAAGATCTAGGTAAATCACTTGGTCAACCTGAGATTGTGGATAAATTAGTCGTTGCACATAACATTAAGAAAGGTAAGAAATACATCACTGTGTTCAAAATAAGTGAAACTAACTGGGAACCTGGTGAGTATGTGCGTGCATTTGTAAAGGATGGTGAAGCATTTATTCGAAGTGATGATAATAAAGTCACACTTGATAATTTAGGAACTTTGCCCGACTTTTAGCTCAGAATTTATAGCCTTAAATTTTATTTAAAGTAAATGTCATTAATTTCAAAAATTAATTATGAATTGCTAGTTGAGCCACTTTTTAGTAATTTTACATTTAATGGGAAAGAAATCATCTCTGTAAATATAGCAAAACCAATAACAAATATCAAATTAAATTGTGCAGAATTAAAAATTAAAAAATGCTATGTAATCAATAATTCGAAAACTATCCATGCAAAGTTTTCTACTGATAAAACAAGTGAAGAACTATCAATCATATTTGAAAAAAAAATTAGTGGAAAATCAAGAATATGTATTGAATTTCAAGGAATTCTTAATGATCGATTATTAGGATTTTATCGTAGTCAATACAAGGATCAAAGTGGTAAGACAAAGTATATTGCTACAACACAATTTGAAGCAGCAGATGCAAGAAGAGCATTTCCATGTTGGGATGAACCTGCAGTAAAAGCAACATTTGATGTATCATTAATAGTAGACAAAAAACTTTCTGCCATTTCAAATATGCCTGAAAAATCTAGAAAAAAATTGGGTAATAAAATCGTGGTTGAATTTGAACGCACTCCAATCATGTCAACATATCTTCTTTATTTGGGTGTAGGTGAATTTGAATTCTTAGAAACAAAATTACGTGATATTAAGATTAGAGTAATCACAACAAAAGGAAAAAAAAGTAAGGCAAAATTATCACTAGAACTTACAAAAAAATTTCTTGCCGAATATGAAAAATATTTTGGAATTAAGTATCCATTACCAAAATTAGACATGTTGGCAATTCCTGATTTTGCTGCAGGTGCAATGGAATATTGGGGAGCAATAACATTTCGTGAGACCATATTACTTTATGATTCAAAAACATCCTCAACAAGAACAAAACAATACATTGCAGAAGTTATATCACATGAAATAGCTCATCAGTGGTTTGGTAATCTAGTTACAATGAAATGGTGGAATGATTTATGGTTGAATGAAAGTTTTGCTACTTTTATGGCTACAAAAATCGTGGATAGATTTTATCCCGAATGGGATTATTGGGATCAATTTCTTGATGATGCAATGAGTACTGCCATGAGTCTTGACGCATTAAAAACATCACATCCAATTGACGTAGAAGTAAATCATCCATCAGAAATTCGTGAAATTTTTGATTCTATATCATATGACAAAGGTGGTTGTATATTACGTATGCTAGAGCATTTTGTTGGAGAAAAGAATTTTCAAATTGGTTTAACGAAATATCTAACAAAACATCAGTATGCTAATGCAGAAGGTAGTGATTTATGGAATGCAATTGGCAAAGTATCTAGAATGCCAATTTCTAAAATGATGAAGACATGGATTAATCAGGTAGGATTCCCTTTACTTGAAGTGAAACGTAAAAATTCAATCGTGTCTATGACACAATCTAGATTTTTACTTGAAGAGACAAAGAATGCAAAGAAAGGAACATGGTCTATTCCACTAGTTATAGAAGAAGGAAATCAAAGAATAAAAAAACTAATGACAAAAAAATCTGAAAAAATTAATCTTAAAAATAAGGATAGAAACTTTATCATAAATTCGGGAAGAACTGGTTTTTATCGCGTTCAATACGATAACGAGTCTCTGGATAATTTATCATTACTGGTTGATGAAAAAATCCTTGATCATATAGATCGTTGGAGTCTTCAAAATGATTATTTTGCTCAGGTCGTTTCGACAAAAAAGAGTCTGCGGGGATATCTTGATTTTATTACTGCATATTATGATGAAGATAACTACATTTCATCATTAAGTCTAGCACAAAATCTGTTTTCACTTTACATTATTACCAGAAAAGAAAAATTTTCTGACGAATTAAGGGAATATGCCGTGAATTTTCTGGGAACAATTCATGATAGACTTGGATGGGATAAGAAGAAAAATGAACCACATACTGATGCATTATTACGAAGTTTTGCAATAGTAGGCTTAGGAAAACT
>CAZKZG010000068.1:0-3859 GCA_964557215.1 uncultured Candidatus Nitrosopelagicus sp.
GCAGTAAAGGTTGGTCTTACACCACTACTAACATCACTAACAATACTCAACTATGTTGATATTGACACAGAGCAAGAAATGCTTGGCTATGGTATAGGAATCATAATGCTAAACATTGGAATGTACTTTGTAGCACCTGCAATCGTGGTAATAAAATTTAGAAGGTTACTTAAAACAAAAACTAACTAATTTGGTTAATCGCATCTTCGAACTTTTCAAATTGTTGGGCTCCAATAATTCTAACAAGTTTTTCATCACTAAAAATTAAAAATGATGGTGTGGCATTAATCCCAACACTTTTCGCGAATTTTTCATTCTCAATAACTTTGTGATTATATTTATGGCTTTGAATACATTCAGCAAATTCTTCAATATTCAAATTGGCTTCTTTTGCAAAGTTAAGTAGTGAGTTTTCAGTAACCCAGCCAGTTCGTTCACCAGCCCAATTGTCAAAAAGCATATTGTGATATTCCCAATATTTGTTCTGGTCTTCTGCACAAAATGATGCTTCTGCTGCCAAAACAGATGCCATTCCATTTACTGGCAAGTCCTTGTATGTGAAATTCACTTTTCCTGTGTCTATATATGATTTTTTGATCTCTCCAAATGTTTGTTGATGGAATTTATGACAGAATGTACACTGATAATCACCAAATTCAAGTATTGTAATTTTTGCAGTTTTATCTCCAATTATTGGGGGAGAATTTTCTAATAGTTTATCTTTAGTAAAAATTGCTGGCTCTTGATCAATATTATTATCATTGGTTAATAAGAAAAATCCAATAGTTAGTCCCAAAATTACCGGGATCGCTATAAAGTACACACCTTTCAATCTAATTGTTTGAATTTCCTAGATAACTTAATGTTTTCAATGATCTGGAAAAAAGACACCGTTTAAATATATTGAGTCATTCCAAAAAATGTTGCGGGAAGTTCAATCTACAATCAGTAAATCTTATGTACCAAAAATAGGGATTGCTATACTGGCCTTTGTTTTTGGATTAGGATTATTTGTAGTTGGATTTGATCAAGGACATATTTTTAGTCCAGTAATGGGTGAGCAGGCATTTGACAACATGTTTATTCATGAACTTACACATGATCTGAGACATGCTGCAGGATTTCCTTGCCATTAGGTGGATTTTTTGAAAACTGGATTATTTGTAATAATTGTTCTACTTTCTGGTAGCTTTGCAGGATTAATTTATGGTGGTCTAAATCTTGCATTAGTTGAGCCATTTTTGGATGAGGCAACTAACATTGAAAATCAAAATTTATTTGAATCTGGAGAAGAGTCAGACACAGATGAATTTTGGGTAGAATACTATTCATACCGTGGGTGGCAAAAAGGTGGTCAAGTTTTAGCAGCAACCATCTTTGGTGCATCTATAGGCTCATTATTTGGAATTGTCTTTGCATATTCAAGAAAATCCTTACCAAGTGAAAATAATCTAAGAAAAACTCTTGTTTTAGCTGGAATTATGTGGCTTGTTTTATTTACAATTCCATTTTTAAAATACCCCGCAAATCCCCCAACAGTTGGAGATGGAGACACTGTAGTATTGCGAGGAATTTTGTATTTATCATTTATTGCAATTTCTGGTTTTAGCGCACTTGGATTTTATCAGATTTATAAACGATTGAAGTCAGACAGAAAAATTTTTGCATTTGTTGGATATGGAATTTTTATCAGTGCTGTGTTCTTTTTGATGCCAGAGAATCCTGATGAAATAACTGCATCTGCTGATTTAGTTAATGGTTTTAGAATTTTTTCGTTTTTGTCAACCTCTGTTTTTTGGCTATCACTAGCATTGATACTAGGTGCATTTTGGGAAAAATTAAAACCTCAAATTCACTCAGAGTAGTTCTCATTCTATAAATTTAGAATAATTAAAAATAAATAGATAGATTTTTTAGAAATTGTAAATGGCTAGACGATTAACATTACCACAATTAAAAAAATATGATGTAACACAAAAAGTTGTTCAAATGTTAGCTGATGCACAATCTCGTACTATATTATTATCAGTTGTCAAAAAAGGTAAAACTGCACCACAACTTTCTCAGAAATACACAATCCCATTGAGCTCTGTTTATAAGAAAATTTCAGATCTGGAAGAATTAACATTGTTGAAAGTTGATAGTTGGAGAATTTCAGATAGTGGTAGAAAATTCAAGATTTACAGAAGTAGAATAAAGAATGCTGAGATAAATATTAAAAAACCAGAAGTTACATTGATTCTGACTCCAAATGTTGAGTGAGATTATGCGAAAAAGCAGCGTTCGAGAGGCATTACCGAAGCCAAACATCTTACAATTAAGTGAGTACGATGTCACCCAAAAAATAATGGATTCCCTTGTGAATCCTTGTCATAGGGCAGTCTTATTTTCTGTTGTAAATGAATCTAAAATAGCAAACCAGATATCGACTGATCTCAATATTTCACTTTCAGCAGTTTACAAGACATTAGGAAAACTTGAAGAGTTGACATTAGTGTTTGTTGAAAAATTTGAATTTAGAGAGGGTAAAAAAATTAAATTTTACAAGAGTAGGATTGGTAATGCAGAAATTGCATTACACACTGATGATGCTATATTGAAATTATACCCAAATAAATCAGCAATTGATATCTAGATAGTGGTATAGTTCAAGATTGAAAATTACGCAGATTAATTTTTCCGATAGCAAATTTTTGTTAGTAAGGCAAATTCGAAAAACTGTTTTTTCTGATGAGATGGGAATATCTGAATCAGAGCTATTTGATAAATTTGATGAAGTATCAAATCATTTTTTATTTTTGGAACAAGAACGAGTTATTGGTTCTGTTAGATTACACCAAATCAAAAATGTCATAAAATTAGAGCGTATGGCAATTTATAAAAATTTTAGAAACCAAGATTTTGGCTCTGAGGCGGTCAGACAAATTATTGATCACTATAAAGAGAAGAAAATTGAAAAAATTACTCTAGATTCAATTTATGATGTTAGAAATTTTTACAAAAAATGTGGTTTTACTGAGATTGGTAAAATGTTTGATCGTGTTGGGTTACCACACATCACTATGGAATTATCATTCTAATAATGTAGATATATAGCAATCATTTTTTAATTCATTTTTTTTATCATAATTATGTCATCAAAACTTTCTACACATGGATTACATGATGCAGCTCAAATGGGAATGCGTGCTGCGGTTGGTGTGATTTTCATTGTACATGGATTTAGTAAGTTTGGAAATCCAGGTTTTGGTGATTGGATATCAAGTTTAGGAATTCCAGCTGAAATGCAAATTCCTATTGCACTGGCAGAATTTATTCCAGGAATTTTGTTAATCATAGGAATATTAACTAGAATTTCTGCATCGTTGATTTCCATTATAATGCTTGGGGCAATATTTCTAGTAAAGGGTGCATCTAGTCTCACAGGTGATTATGGCTATGAGTTGGATTTGATTTTACTAGCAGCATGTCTGGTTGTCATAGTTGCAGGGCCAGGAAGAGTATCATTATCTTATGTACTCAAAAAAGTTCCACGAGTTTTGCAGTAAACTCAAGTAACAATTTTTTCAATCATATTTTTTGACTCAGCTATCTTAATTTCACGTGCAATTCTTTTTCCCATACTCATATTCTCATTGAATAATAACGAGTAATAAGGTGAACCATCCATGTAGATGTTAGTTCCTGCAACAATTCTTGCTGAAAATTCAAATGATGTAAATTTAGCATTTTCATCATAGACTCCTTCGATACAAAATGGACCATTCATACCTGGAGAAACAACTCTTTTTGCAGCCTCAACAAAATTTTCACCCATAGTATACACTTCATCTAATAGTGATTCTCGCAAAACTAGTGG
>CAZKZG010000069.1:0-11155 GCA_964557215.1 uncultured Candidatus Nitrosopelagicus sp.
GAACCAACAGAATTAAGAAAAACAAAGATGAATGCAGGAGAGATTGATGAGATTGAAATTATTTCTAATGAGCTTTCATCACTAGTAGAAACTGATTATAGAATAAAATTACAAGTATTCTCTGAGAACAACCCTGAAAAATATGATCCAAAGGATAAAGCAAGAATGGCAAGACCATACAAACCAGCAATTCTAATTGAATAAATCAAGAATTGTATTTATTAGGTCTATAACAAATGTAGATTAAATGAAAATTGCTGTAATGGGGATGGGTGTAGCTGGAAGTTATCTTATGGATAGACTAAAAAATTCTGAACATGAAGTTGTTGGGTATGAAAGAATGACGGAAGAAAATCATGATTCAATCTGTGCATGGGGTACAATTAAAGAAGAATTAGAAAATTTTTGTAAAAAAACTGGTAGAAATTTTGATAATTTCTTAATTCATGATGGGAAAACAATGCATGTCAGAATGAACAATGATGTCAAGTTTGATATTGATTTGAAGGGACTTTGCACATACAACAAATTAGGATTGATTAAAGATTTCATAAAAGATTGCAATGTGATTTATGGTAATGCACCATCATTAGAAGAACTTGAAAAAGAATACGATATGATAGTAGATTGTACAGGATTTCACAGAGTTTATCTACCAAAATTGGAAGAAGATTTCTTTTTACCAACATATGAATACAAGGTTGAATATGAAAATGGAGTACCGTTTGATGATTTTTACATTGAGCCATTTCCAGGAATGTCAGGATACTTTTGGTATTTTCCATTGGGAGATAAATTTGCCCATATTGGTGCTGGTGATTATAACAAAAACCACGTTAAAGCAACTGATGCATTTTTAGAAAAATATGGTGGGAAAAAAATTGTAACCAAAGGACGTCCAATTAGATTGGCAACGCCTGATAGATGTAAACCATATTACTCTGGAAAAGTAGTTGGCGTTGGAGAATCAATTGGAACAGTATATGCATTATTAGGTGAAGGAATCATTCCATCCATGCAATGTGTTGATATTTTCTTAGAAAATATGCATGACTTTAAAGCATATGAAAAAGCAGTTGAAAAACATTACAAAGTTTATGCTAAAGTATTCAATTTTGTTAGAGCAAAAATTCATCACAATTTTAGTTTCTTAAAAGCACTACCAGACTTTTTATCAATATTCAGATATATGAAAAAAAATGAAGATAGATTTGGTATGCATATTAAAATGGCAGATTTGATAAAAGTTGCAAAAGCCTAAATCATAGTTAAAGAACCAAATCCATCCTTTAACGTTCTAGATGATTTCATATTATAATCATAAATTGTTTTAGAATATTCATCAAAGATTTCTTGCATTGAATCTAATGATTCGTCAAGATAAAATCCTGGACAAACTCCTGTAAATTGAAATGTTGCATGAACCCTAGCCCTACCTTGATCATATTGTGACCATGTAGAAAATGGATAAAGGTAGCACACTCCTGGTCGTTCTGGGTGAATTCCACATGCACCTTCGTTGTCTAAAAATCTACATGAAATGTGTGTTCCATCATCTGCTTCAGTTTCATCTTCCTTTCTTTTCAAATTAATGTTAGTCATTACTGACAATCCACCAGATGGGGTTGGTTCATCATGTGTTGCAATCAATGTCTCTTTACTAATAAAATCTGAAGTCTTTTGATATTTTAAACCAACACCGATTTGGATTAAATCATCTGATGTTAAAGGTAGTCTACCTTGTCGGTTACAACAATTATGGCAGTCAGGCCAATAGCATTTCCATAAAATGTATTTCTTTTCTTTTGGTAAATAGGGAATATGAAATATGACGTCCTTTACTTTCAGAGTAAAATCAGACACATTAGTGTTTTTTCCAAGTATAAACTCACGAATGATTGGATCAATTTCCCAATCCTTCTCAAGTAGAGTAAGGGAATCTAGAATTTCATTTGTTGACAATGAATTATAACCATATTCTTAGATGTTATTAATGTTGAGAGAAAAGGGAAAATATGCAGCTGCAACAGAGAATAGAAGATTTGTTTGGAAAGAAATTGTTTGGCCACTAATATTAGACGTTAATGATGTATCATTTACGTTAAAACAGTATCAACAAAATCGGGAGGAAATTTGTAAAAAAAAACATGTCACAGTTTCAAACACATCTAGAGGATTAGCATCACTTATTCAAAAAACAATGTTGTTTAAAGAAAATAAAGTGTATTCTATTCATTATAGACTAATTCCATACATGAGATTAAAAGCAGATTGTGACTATGCAACAGCATTACATGAAACTAAAATAAAATAGTCAAAAAACCAAATTATTATATTCTAACTTCATAAAATTTTCATATCAGCCCGGTAGTGTAGCGGCAAGCATAGGGGCCCCTGGAGCCTTTGACCTCGGTTCGAGTCCGGGCCGGGCTATTATAATTAATTATCTAGAAGCTTGTGCCACACTTTCTAATTCGTTCTTTTTCTTGATTGAAGGAGACGTTGTATCATTATTTGCTGAGAGGATAAGATGTTCTGCAAGGTATTCTTCAATAGGTTTAGGATTTGAAAATGTGGCTTCTTTTACTCCATCAGCAATAAATCTTAATGCCAGATCAACTCTACGTAATGGGGCAACATCAACAGATACATGATAAACTGTCCCACCATAAACAATTCGAGTAGTGTCTTCATTGGGAGCAGAATTTTCAACTGCTCTAACGAGAATTTCTACAGGATTTTTACCAGTTTTTAGATTAATTATTTCAAAAGCAGTTCTAACAACATTGAGAGAATGAATTTTTTTACCGCCCATTCTACCAGTGTTTTTAGCATATTTTTTACCAAAATGCATGAGTTTGTTTGCTAATCTTTCAACAATATTAACATCGCCTTTATTGAATCGTTTAAGTGCAGAGCGACCAAAATCTAATGGAATTATTATTTGTTTTAGAGATATTGCTGTCTTTAATCCAATATCATTAATTACAATCTCAGTGGTGTCCCATTTTCTGAATAAAAGTAATTTTTGTTCAGTCATTTCTATCTCCTTGGTTTTTCTTTCTTACCTAATACTAGTTCACGCAAAGATGTATCATTTACTTTAAAAATTTTGAAACGAACCCCAGGAATGTCTCCCATTGCACCGCCTTGTGTGGCTCCCATTCCTTCAACATGCACCTCATCATGTTCATCAATAAAGTTCATTGCACCATCACGAGGAAGAAAAGCTGTAATAGATTTACCATTTTTAATTAATTGAACTCTACAACATTTTCTAACAGCAGAGTTTGGTTGTTTTGCTTCAACACCTACTTTCTCTAGAACAATTCCTCGTGCTTGTGGTGAACCAGCAAAAGGATTTGACTTTTTATCTAAACCTAATCTTCTTCGTTTGTATGTAGATATTGCCCAGCGTTGTTTTTTTCTTTTCTCTTTCAAGTTTCTGCCTGCAAATAGACCTAAAGGTGATTTTGCCATATTACCACTCTAACGAAATTTCCTGACTGTTAATAAGTAGACTAGTTATATCGAAATATCTTTTGGCAAGTAATCTTGCTTTTTCAGCATTACGACCTTCTCTGCCAACAACTGCTCCTTTCTTAGCTCCATCAACAATTACAATGGCTTGTTGAGAACCATCCAGTCGTTCAGACATTTTAATTTCATTGATATATTTTTCGTTCAAGACATTTTTTAAAAATTTTATTGGATCATCAGAATATTCCACTAATTCGACATTCCTATCAATCTTATTTTGAAGTAATTTAATATGAGAACCACCTTTTCCAATAGCTGCTCCCATTTTTCCCTCATTAACAACAAAAATAATTCTATTCTGTTTTTCATCTTCAACACAATCTCGTGCTGTGGCTTTGGTAATATTTTGAAATAAAGACATTAATCTCATTTGATCAGTTGATAGCTTTATTTCTTGTGTCATTATTTTTCGTACGTAATCCTAAAAATTTTCAAAGTCTCATTTAAACTTTGATTGCAGATTTCTACTAGAAAAGTATTTAACAACATCATTGGTTTTCGGATTCTTTTAGTAATGATTTGATGTCAGATTCAGAAATTTTTGGTAGTGAAACTGCAGATATTCTAAATTGTAATCCACACAACTTACCAAGATTTACTGATGTATCATCAAATTTTAAAGTGGTTATTTTTGATTTTTTTGCATCTTCTTCAATTTTTTTGTATGTTTTTTCTGGAACTGATTTTGACAAAACAATCAGTTTAGATTTTGATATGGAATTCAATACCTGTTTTGTACCCAAAGTGCATTCCTCTGCTTTTAGGGCATCTTTCAAAGTTTTTTCTAGTATTTTTTGCAATAATACACCTTTGAAAAATTTAATTTATGCGACTTATAGATTTATTGGAATGTCTAATATCCACGACTATTTCTATCAGGTTTAGCAATGTTTGGATTCCTAAATCCATGTTTTTCCATCATATGATTTAAAAATCTAATATCGTTTTCAAATTTTTCCCCACAAACAGAACATACTGACATAATTTATACAAAATTTGTTGTAATTTTAGCCTTTTAATTATAAAAGATGCCAGCACCACTGCTTCCCAACGGCTCTCGCATGTTAGTAACACAGTAGCGACATTGGGTTTGACTTCCAGGTTCGGAAAGGGACTGGGTCGCACCCCAACGCTATGGCCGGCTTAAACTATCTGATTTTCACTTCTCTATTAAGGTAACTAAATTATGTTTATTATTTCACAAAAAATTTAGAAATTTTGTTTATTTTCAAAGAACTATAAATTAAAGCCATGAAGGAATAACGGTATGACGCATCGTGTAGCCGTACTAGATAAAGAATTATGCCAACCAAAGAAATGTGGTTTAGAATGCATCAAATACTGTCCAGTAAATAAATCAGGAGCAGATTGCATCATATTAAATGAAGAAACAAAAAAGGCACAGATTGATGAAAATATTTGTAATGGTTGCGGTATATGCGTTAAAGTTTGTCCGTTTGATGCCATCACTATTGTTAATTTGGCTAGTGAACTATCTACAGATAAAGTACATCAATATGGAATAAATTCATTTAGACTATACAAACTTCCTACACCAAAAAAAGGTGAAGTGGTTGGATTATTAGGGCGTAATGGAATGGGCAAAAGTACTGTTGTAAATATACTATCTGGTAATGTTAAACCAAATTTAGGAAATTATTCAGATCCACCAGAATGGGATGACATATTAAAATTCTATAGTGGGACAGAACTAAAATCACATTTTGAAAAAATAAAAAATAATGAAATTAAAGCGTCAATAAAACCGCAACAAGTTCATAATATTGTAAATGTGTTTGATGGAACTGCTAAAGAATTATTAGACAAGTATGATGAAAGGGGAGAAACAAGTAAACTTATAAAAAAATTAGGTCTGGAAAATTCACTTGAACAAAGACTAAATGAACTTAGTGGAGGAGAATTACAGCGAATTGCAGTTGCAGTTACAGCGTCAAAAGATTCAGATTTTTATTTCTTTGACGAACCTTCCTCATACAATGATGTTTTTCAGAGAACAGGAGTAGCAAGAGTAATTCATAGTCTGGCTAATATTGGAAAAAGTGTAATGGTGGTAGAACATGATCTAACATTATTAGATTTCTTAAGTGATTATATTGAAGTTCTATATGGTGTACCAGCAGCATATGGAATTGTTTCAAGTGTGTTATCTACTAAAGTAGGAATTAACGTATTTCTTGATGGATATCTTCCAACAGAGAACATACGGTTTAGGGATAAAAAATTTACATTTGATGCATCAACATCTTCAGATGAAATTCATCAAGGTGATGAGATAATATCTTATCCAAAACTGGAAAAAAAATATTCATCATTTTCAGTATCGATAGAACCAGGTACAGTACGAAAAGGTGAATTATTAGGAATTATGGGCGCTAATGCTCTTGGAAAAACTACGTTTATGAAAATGATTGCAGGTGTTGAAAAACCAGATGTTGGTTCTATTAACAAGAAGATCAAAATTGCATACAAACCACAATATCTAACCAATGAAATAGATGTTGAAGTTATTTCAGTATTAGAAAAGTCAAATGGTAGTGCAATTGAAGGAAGTGTAGAAGAAGAACAGATTATCGAACCATTAAAAATTAAAAAACTATACAACAAATCTGTGAAAAATTTGTCTGGAGGTGAATTACAAAAAGTTGCAGTTACATCATGCCTATTACAGAAAGTTGATTTATACGCATTAGATGAACCATCAGCTTTCTTAGATGTTGAGGATAGAATTGCTGTAGGTAAATTCTTACAAAAATTTGTTCGCTCCTTTGGTAAATCAGCTATAATTATAGATCATGATTTACAATTGATGGATTTAGTTTCAGATTCAATGGTAATTTTTGAGGGAACATCAGGAATAGAAGGTAAAGCAACAGAACCAATGTTAAAACACACTGCAATGAATCAATTCCTAAAATCTCTTGATATTACATTTCGTCGTGATGAAAAAAGCCATAGACCAAGAGTAAACAAAGACGGAAGTAGATTGGATAAAACCCAAAAAAATTCTTTGAATTATTACTACAAACAATGACTAAAATGCTAAAAAAAGCATTGGCTGATATTCTAACAGAGAAAGAAACGCAAGAGTTGATTTCAGCATTTGACCAAATTGGTAGCATAATTATTGTAAGAATTCCAGATTCATTAATTTCTAAGAAAAAAATGATTGGTGAAACATTGTTAGAACAAGTAAAAACTACAAAATCTGTATTTTTTCAATCATCACCTGTAGAAGGAGATTTTCGTACAAGAAATCTTGAGATATTAGCAGGTGAGGATAAAACAGAAACAGAATACAAAGAAAGTGGTTGTAGATTTGTAGTAGATGTAGAAAAAGCGTTTTTTTCACCAAGATTATCAACTGAAAGGGAAAGAATATCGAATTTGATTAACGATAATGAGACCATAATTAACATGTTCGGAGGAATTGGAATGTTTTCAATATTAGCTGCTAAAAAAAACTCGTGTAAAATCTATAATATAGATATCAATCCTACTGCAGCAAAGCTGTGTGAAGAAAATATTAGATTGAATAAATTGAAGGGTGATGTCATATCCCTAAATGGTGATGCTGCAGATATTATCAAGAATAAATTAGAAAATACTGCTGATAGAGTACTAATGTTACTTCCAGAACGTTCCGATGAATTTTTAGATTCAGCAATATTATCGTTGAAAAAAAATGGAATATTACATTATTATTCACATATACATGCTGATAGAAAACAGTATGCCCCAAAATTATCCGAGGAACATTTTTTGAAAACCAGTAAAATTAATTCTAAAATACTAAATTCTAAAATTGTAAGACCCGTTGGACCAAGATTTTATCAAACAGTAGTAGATGTTAGTATACAAAAAAACTAATCATCATCTGTAATTGTAGATGATGGTTTTGCCGAAGTAGTAGCCATCATGTATCCAATCCAAGAAACAATACCAAGAACACCACCTACAACCATAAGTATTGTAAGCTGTAGTACAATTGGACTCCATTCAGACAGCATAAGAAGATATGCATAAACAAAAAATGCACCTATAGACAGAATGAAAATCATAATACCTATTCCACGTCTTTTTGACATGAGCTACAAGACGGAGACAGTTATTTAATTGAAGCTAGAATTCTATTGCCATCATGTAAGCATCTTCACCATCACGATAATATGCTCTCAGTCTTTGTTTTATGACAAAACCTAACCTCTCGTATAATTTTACAGCCTCATTATTACTACATCGAACTTCAAGATAGAATTCATCACATTGCTTATTTTGTATGCCTTTAATTGATTCTTCAACAAGTGCACTCCCAACACCATTATTACGAAATTCTTCTAAAACAGCCACAGATACTAGATGGCCCTTTTTTACAAATCCTAGTTTTTTGAAATTTGAGAATCCAAATTCAGATTTGCACATTATATAGCCTATGTATGTTGAGCCCTTTTGTGCAACAAGAAAAGCTTCTGGTAATTCTGCTAACAAACTTTCATAACAATAATCAGAATAATGCTCAGGTAATGTTTTCATGTTAATTTCCATTATTGAAATTAGATCACTTGCGTCTACTCTACGTATGATAGAATCACCTATTTGCCTTAAAATTACCTGCATGAAGTTAATATAATAATCAAATATTTAATTCTAGGTAAGAAAGGCAATTATGGAATAATGTTAGAGTAATAATATTGATTGAATACACTCAAGAAGATATCAAAAGACTTGTTTCATCATTGTTTGATGTTGGTGATACTGATATTTTTCTTTCAAAAATGAGGTTTTATATCAATGATAAGGATTTCAAAACAAAATTCATTCAAATAAATCAAGAATTAGAAGAGAGAGGTTTTGTTTGTACTTTAGAAAAAGGATCAGATAGTATAATTCTAGTTGTGTCTAAGATTCCACCAACAAAACAAAGAAGATGGCATTCAAAGACATGGGTACCTAGAATTCTTTTTCTAATAACAGTCGGTTTTGTATTAATAGATGGATTCTACAGAACAGTAGGAGTAAATAGATTAACAGAAATTGGTGATCCTCTTGCAGTAGCTGTACTTTATGCTTGGGCACTAATGGGAATTTTAGGAGTGCATGAAGCAGGTCATTTAATTGCAGCTAAATGGCACAAAATAAAAACAACATGGCCATACTTTATTCCAGGAATTCCAATTTATGGAATACCAACATTTGGTGCATTTATTCAGTCTAGAGGATTAACTGTTAACAGAGATATTTTATTTGATATAGCAATTGCAGGACCAGTAGCTGGATTAGTAATAGCAATCATAGTTGCAGTATTTGGGGTATACACATCACCAATCATTGATAATGAATTAGCAGAACAGCTTTTTGGTACATCTCAACTCATGGAAATGAATGAAAACATCATAATGAAAGTAATAATAATTTTGTTTGACAAAGATGATGATGATGTACAACTCGTAATGTCACCAATTATGTTTGCAGCATGGCTTGGGTTTCTAATAACATTTCTAAATTTGTTGCCAGCATGGCAACTAGATGGTGGTCATTTAGCAAGGGTTATTTTTGGAAAGAAATGGCACAAGATTGCCACATATGCAAGCATGGGTGTTCTTGTTTTGTTAAATTACTGGATGATGGCAATTTTAATTTTAATTCTTAGTTCAAGAAGTAAAGATGCACAACCACTTGATGATATATCTCCACTTTCATATAATAGAAAAATTATCTATATCGGTGTAATTATTCTAGCAGTTTTGTGTGCACCACTACCAAGTTCAATCTTATCTTAAGATAACTCGTGCACCATCTTCAATAATCTTGACTTTTTGTCTGATGCCTTGATTTTTTAAGATGTAATCTAGTCCCTTTTTGACACCATCAAATGGAATCATATTTAATTTTTTTACATATGCATCAGGCAAAATTGAAGCCAAACCTACTTGAAATTTTTTCTGTATTTCAGTAAGATAAAGTAAATTTTCCATCCCATCAACATATCGTGAAGCATTTTTTATTTTTTCAATGCTAAGCCTGCCATCAATAAACTGCTGTAATGATTCAGAACCAACTCCGTTTAGACACTCTGCTAATAGAATTACTAATCCTTGACTTTTCACACCTGAATAACAATTCCATAATGTTGAAAATGATTTAGATAGTGTTTGATTACTTGCATCTTTACCAGTACTTACTATGAATGTTTTATGTGGTTCTAAGTTTACTGAACATGATTTAGCAAATAAATTTGATAATCCCATTGTAGATTTTGGATGACCTACAGAAAAATCAATAATTCCACTGGAATTAGATATAATTTCAATTGATGAAATTTCAAAAGAATCTACAAAATTACTAGCTACTTGAATGCTAGGTACACTTTGTCCTGGCTTAGGATCATCACTACTACGTTTTTTGAATGCATCAAGCATTTCAGACTTACCAAATCTTTTTGTTAATCTTGTTGAATTTGTTTCAAATCCAAATAATCCATCAAACTCCATTTCACTTAGAAAAACTAAATTAGAATTTGTTATCTCATCTTGCTCAAATTCGATAACTGATATATTTTCTTGGTTCCTTGATTTAACTAAAGATAATATTCTCTTATCAACTAATAATGTGGGTTTTGAAATTGACTTGTTTTCACATATTTCAAAAATTCTATCTAATATGATTTGAGTGGAATTTGTATAATTTAGTAAAGCAATCTCTAATGGTTTTGATAGATCTACACTTTCTAATTTCTCATTAATTGTAGAATTATCCATGATTTTACTATCAAAAGATGGCTTTTCATCAAGATTTTCTGCAAGAATGTCTAATACAACGTCATTATTACCATAATTCAACCAAATCTCAGGCATAATAATACAGAAACACAAACCAAAATAAATACAGTTAACTAAATTTTGGTATGGGTTTTGTGAAAGAGTTTGCAACATTTCTTTATGAAAAAAAGATCATCAGGTTTGGAGATTTCACTCTGGCAAGTGGGAGAAAGAGTCCTTACTATATCGATCTTAGACTGGTTCCAAGCTTTCCACATGAATATAGAAAAATGATCAAAGGATTACAAAATTTAAGTGCAGAAGATATAGGATTTGAAACCTTTCACTCACTGGTTTCAGTTCCAACAGGTGGGTTGGTAGTTGCAGCATCTCTAGCAACTGAAATTGTAAAACCACTCATTTATGTTAGAAAACAGGCAAAAGAACATGGCACTGGTAAATCAGTTGAAGGTGTAACTTGTCAGAATATGAAACTGTTAATGATTGAAGATGTTGTAACAAGTGGTGGTTCGATAATAAATGCAATCAAATCAATTAAAGAAGAAAAGATGATTGTAACAGATGCATATGCAATAGTTGATAGGATGGAAGGAGCAACACAAGCATTACGAGATGAAGGTGTGAAACTTCATAGTCTATTGACAATTAATGATATTACACAAGTTCTGTATGACCAAAAATTAATTACCGAAGATATACTAAATCAGGTTAAAGAGATAACAAGTTAAAGGCAGCTCAGACAAATGCCTTCACATCATTTTTCAGATATAACTCTGATTCTTCATTGCGGCCAATAATAATAAGAAAAACTCCTTTTA
>CAZKZG010000070.1:0-7145 GCA_964557215.1 uncultured Candidatus Nitrosopelagicus sp.
AATAATAAAATATCTGACTTCATACTAGAACCAAATAATCAATACAAAATTTCAGGAAAAAAAATTCCAATTATTAATCATGGTAGTGGATGTGACTATTCAGCTTCAATAGTTCAGTCACTTGCAAAAGGATTAACAGTTAGTAAATCTGTCAGAATTGCTAAAAAATTTGTGTACAAATCAATAAAAAATTCAATAAGCATTGGTAAGGGAATTAATATAACACACCAAGAAATTCCAAAAGATGCTAAAGATCTGCTACATGCTATAGATGAATTTAAACAAATAAGAAATATACACAGAATAATTCCTGAATGCCAAACAAATTTTGTTCTAGCAAAAACAAACCCAAAAACAATAAATGATGTTTTAGGAATTTCAGGTCGTTTAGTTAAGGCAGGAAAAGAGATTATATCTGCTGGTGAAATTGTATATGGTGGATCACTACATGTTGCTTCCGCAGTTATCCACGTAAATAAAAAATTTCCAGAAATCTTATCATGTATAAATATTAAATATGATACAAAAATTATCGCAAAAGCAAAAAAAATAGGATTAATTGTTCTTAGTTATGACAGAAATAAAGAGCCAAAAAATATCAAGACGAAAGAGAACTCATCTATTATTTGGGGTATATCAAGTATTTTGAAAACTAAATGTCCTGATTTAGTATTTCATAAAGGTGATTTTGGTAAAGAGCCAATGATACTAATTTTTGGTAAAACTCCAAATGATGTGATAAAAAAGGTTTCAAAATTGAGACTAGTTCACTAAAATTGTGTAATGTAACATAAATAATCTTTAATTTGAAAAGAAATTCATGAAAGCAGTAATTCTAGCTGGTGGTTTGGGAACTAGACTCTTGCCATATACAAAAACACTTCCAAAACCTATGTTGCCTTTAGGTAAAAAACCAATCCTAGAATATATCATTGAATGGGTTAAAAAAAATGGTGTTAAAGATATTGTTTTATGTGTGAGTTATAAACACGAAAAAATTAAATCGTATTTTAAAGATGGAAAGAAATTTGGTGTAAACATTGAATATGCAATATCAAAAAAACCTCTTTCTACTGCTGGACAATTAAAAACAGCTGAAAGATATGTTAATGATACATTTGTTTGTGTTTATGGAGACTCAATATTTGATTTTAATTTAAAACGAATGATACTAGAACACAAAAGAAAAAAATCTGTAGTTACAATGAGTTTGTACAATTACAAATTTGAATTACAGTATGGTATGATTGATACTAATAAAAATGGTATTGTTACTGCATGGAATGAAAAACCAATACTTAATGTAAAAATAAACATGGGTTGTTATGTCTTCAAACCTGAAATTTTCAATTTTATTCCAAAAAACAAACAGTATCATATGTCATTGGTTATTGAAAAAATAATTGGAAAAAAGAAACGGATAAGTAGTTTTATTTCAAAAAAACCATTTATTGATTTAGGTAATGCAGAAATATATGAGAAAACAAATAGAATGTATAGTAAAAAAAATAGAAAGAAATAATGTGGTATGGACAATATAATTATTCGTGAAATTCAGGAGTCGGATTTGGAAAAAGGGTTTCTTGAATGCCTCGATAATCTCAAAATTGCTAGTGATTTAGAAAAAGATACTGCAAAAACTATCTTAAAGAAAATATTAGATAATTCTAATCATATTATTCACATTGCAGAACTAGATGGAAAGATCGTAGGTTCCAGTACACTACTTATTGAACAAAAATTTATTCATAAAGGAGGACTTGTTGGACATATTGAAGATGTTGTAATTAAAGAGGGATTTGGAAGAAAACAAATTGGGAAAAAAATTGTTGAATCATTATTAGAAATAGCAAAAACTCATGGGTGTTACAAGACAATTCTGGACTGTAAGGATGATGTGAAAGAGTTTTATGAAAAAATTGGATTTAAGCACGAATCAAATTGCATGAGATTTGATCACTAGATTACTATGTGGAATTAGTTTTTTTCTTATAGGTAAATAATTTACCAACAGTGTCTATTAATTCAGTATTTCCTTGTTCAGTTTCTTTACGTAAGTTATTCATTGGAACTGATACAATATTTTCTACAACAGATTTTGTTAGATCTTCAATAATTTTCTTTTTTTCAGGATCTATATCTCCAATCATACTCATTGCTTTTTCAAATTCTTTAATTCTTATGTCATCAATATTTTTGAAAACATCTTTTACAATAGGTTCTGCCTCTAATCTTTTCATTGATGCCTCTAGTACTGTTAATTCCTCTTTAATTATTTGTTCTGCCAAATTTTTTTGGCTCATTCGGCTTCGCATGTTCTTATCAACCATCTCAGCAATTTGATCAATATTCATTAATTTGATTCCACTTAATTCAGCTACTTTCTCATCAACTGTACGTGGATTTGACAAGTCAAGAATCATCATTCCACTATTTTTTGTGTTTAGTGCATTTTGTATTCTCTCAAAAGTAACCAGAAAATATGGTGCAGTTGTGGCTACAAACACAATATCATATTTTTCAAATCCCGTGAGTATTTGATTGAAATCTATAGGTACGCCACCAATTGTCTTTGAAAAGGATGTTGAACGTTCAACTGTTCTACTTGTTATTGAAAACTGATATCCACGTTTTGTAAGAGACTTTGCAACTAATGCTGCAGCATCACCTGTTCCAATTAGTAAAATATGCTTTAATTTCATATCATCAACATTTTCTTCTGCAAGTTTCACAGCCATAGAACCAATTGAAATACTACCCTTACTAATTCCAGTTGAATTCCTTACACGTGTACCTACACGAATTGCTTTATCAAATAATGTGTTAAGATGTTCACCTGATGATTTATTACTTCTAGCAGATGCAATGGAATTCTTTATTTGACCTAATATTTGCTCTTCACCTACAACCATTGAGTCTAAACCAGATGTTAATTTTAAAATGTGATCATAAACATCAGAATCCTTACTCCACTCTAAATTATCTTGAAAAGCATGTTCTTCTAACCCTGATAACGATGCCCAAACTTTTTTTATTTTATCTATATTTGGTTTAGTACCACTTCCAAAAATCTCGACTCTGTTGCATGTTTGCAATATCACACATTCTTGTAGATCAGTATGTTTCTGAAAAGATGAGTAAGCATTTTCAATGTCACCTAATGTAAAACGCTCCAAAACGTGAATTGGTGATTTCCTAAATGTTATCCGTGCATTAAATATTTCTTGTTTCATAGCCATTCATTTAATATTTTTTTAACTCTAGTCTGTGCTTGTTTGTATTTTCCATCTTTTAATAACTCTTTTACACGTTTATCATTAATTATACTGTATAGGAATTTTTTTCTCTCTAACTGTGTTTTGATAACAAGTTTTGCCTCAGATCTAGCAAATTTTTGTAACCTTATTTGAAAAATTTCTTCACTTGAAATATTCTTTTTGAAATATGATTCTGCTTTGAGTTTGATTTTTCGTGCCATTGCAGGACTACTTCCACCAGTAGATATAGCGATTTGAACAGTATCAGCAACATTAATGACAGATGGATGTGCAAAATCACTTACATCTGGATCATCTGAGGCATATGCATAAAGTTTCATCTTCCTAGCCTTTTCAACAATTTTCCTATTCAATGCTTTGTCAGTGGTAGTAGCCATTACCAGATAGGGTTTATATTTTGAAAGAAAATTCGCATCGTTTAGTTTTGTTTTTCTGAATTTAATTTTTCCCTGTTTGACATATTTTTCAAGTTGTGAATTTGAACTATTACTTATGACAATAATTTCACAATCCTGTGTCAAGAGTGAACTCACTTTCTTCATGCCCTCGTTTCCAGAACCAATTACGATAACAAGTTTCCCATTCAGATGAAGATCAACAATCAACACTCTGGCACATCAAATATGATATTTATAGATTCAAGAAAACTAGTTACATTTTTTAATTGAGACTAAAGATTTGATGTATTGACTGATATGGATAAACTTGATACCGAAATTCTAAATGAAATTCAATGGAAATTTCCATTATCTTCTAAACCATTTGATGAAATTGCAAAGAAATTTCAAATCTCATCCGATGAAGTAAAAGACAGACTAATTCAATTGAAGAGAAAGGGCGTATTGAGACAACTAAGTGCAATTTTTGACACAAGAAAATTGGGTTATACTAGTTCTTTGGTTGCTATGGAGATTGAACCTAGCAAGCTTGAACATATTGCACATCAAATCAATAAACATCCTGGTGTAAGTCACAACTATGAAAGAGAACATCAATTCAACCTCTGGTTTACTTTAGCTGTTCCTCCTGGCTCAGACTTGGAAAAGGAACTCGCTAAGTTTTCAAAATTAGATGGAATTAAGAAAACAAGAATGCTACCTACACTACAATTGTTCAAAATTGGAGTAAAGCTTGACATGGTTGATGATAAAAAACATGAAGTTAAACCATCAGAAGAAAAGAAAACAATTACTAATGTAAAATTTGTTGCTACAGAAGAAGATAAAAAGTTCATTCGCGAGTTGCAAAAGGATATGGAAATTATTGATAGACCTTTCCAAAAAGCAGCAAATAGTTTGGGAATTACCGAAGAACAAATTTTTGATAAACTACATCATTATGAAGAGATTGGAGTTATGAGAAGATATGCAGCAATTTTACGTCATAGGGAAGCTGGCTTTACTGCCAACGGCATGATTGTATGGAAAGTTCCAGAAGAGCGAATCAGTGAAGTTGGAAGTAAACTTGGTGCATTCCCACAGGTAAGTCATTGTTATGAGAGACCCGTATACCCGGATTGGCCATACAATGTGTTTTCAATGATTCATTGCAAATCTTTCGATGAGGCTGGTCAAGTTGCTGGGCAAATCCAGAAACAAATCAACGTTGATGAATATAAAATTCTGTTTAGTTCAAGGGAGTTCAAGAAAACAAGAGTAGAATATTTTGTTGAGCATGAATTTAAGATTGAAAAAACTATCCCAGCTTAGGAATTATATTTAATCATAGTCTAGCAATAATATGCCTGTTTTTCCAACTTCAAGATTAAGGCGTCTTCGTAAAACTGAAAAGTTGAGAGATCTTGTACAAGAAGTTTCATTATCACCTAAGGATTTGATTTGCCCAGTTTTTGTAGAAGAGGGTATACAGGCAAAAAAGCAAGTAAATTCAATGCCAGCAATTGAGCGACTGCCATTATCTGAAGTAGTCAATGAAGTTGATGCAATAGTTGGGCTAGGTATTCCTGGAATTATGTTATTTGGAATTCCAGAAAATAAAGATGATGATGGTACTTCAGCATATGTTGAACATGGAATTGTACAGAAAGCAATTTCTGAAATTAGAAAAAATTTTGGAGAAAACATCGTGATTATGGCAGATGTTTGCCTTTGTCAGTATACATCATCAGGTCACTGTGGTCTAATAAAAGGTGGAAGTGTGGATAATGATTCAAGTTTAGAAACGTTGACAAAAATTGCAATTAGTCAAGCAAAAGCTGGTGCAGATATAGTTTCACCTTCAGCAATGATGGATGGGCAAGTTAAATCAATTAGACAAGGATTAGATGATGAAGATTTTCCAAATGTTGCAATAATGTCTCATTCAGCAAAACATAGATCAAATTTTTATTCTCCATTCAGAGATGCTGCAGAATGTGCACCAAAATTTGGAGATCGAAAAACTTACCAAGTTCCATACACCAACCCAAGGGAAGCTATGAGAGAGGTAGAATCTGACATAAACGAGGGTGTTGACATAGTGATGATCAAACCAGCATTAACATATTTGGATCTTATTGCTGAAACTAAAAGGAAATTTAACATTCCAGTTTCAGCATATAGTGTTTCCGGAGAATATGCTTTAGTAAAAGGTGCTGCAATGCAAGGCTGGATAGATGAAGAAAATATGACAAATGAGATTTTACATTCAATTAAACGTGCAGGTGCAGATATGATTGTAACATATTTTGCAAAATCAGCCGCGGCATCGTTAGTAAGATAAAATGAGTAACGATGAACGATTTGAAATAGAACGTTCAATAGATCTTTTACCACATGTCATAGGTGCAAGTTGGGCAATGACATATTTTCGTTTAAAGAAAATAAAAAATCCTACAAAAGAAGAATTTAGAGAAAAAACTATTGAATATTTTATGAAAATTGAACCATTATTAGAATCATTTTCTAATGATAAAGTGTTTGTAGATATTCAAAACTACATAGCAACACGTTCTGTTATTGAAATTGAAAAAATTAGAAATGGTGAAAACAAAGAAGTTGAAAAACGATATGCTAGATACAAAGATTATGGTTAGATTTCTCGTTTTAAATCATCTAAAAATTTTCTTAAAATCTTTGTTCTTCTTTTAGCCTCAATTTTTGCATATTTTGTATTCATTTGTTTTTCTAATGTAAACAATTTCTTAAAAAAATGATCTAATGCCCATTTTTTGTCGTCTAGATTCCTTTTTTTGGCAAATGGATTATCTGTTTTGTAAAATGGTCTATTTTTTACACCACTAACACAAAATACTCTAGATATGCCAATTGCACCTAATGCGTCTAATCTATCAGCATCTTGTAAGATTCTACCTTCTATAGAATTAGAGATCTTCTTTTTAGTAAAGCTGTGATTACTGATTGCTTCAGATATAATATCAATTTCTATCTGCGACATATTCATTTTTTTAAGAATTTTTACTGATTTTTCAGCACTTACATCCGCTGAAGATTTTGAATTTTTGCTTGAGTGAGGAATTTTAACTATATCATGTAACAAAACTGAAATTAATACTAATTTTTTATTTGCATTTTCAGTTTTACAAATTTTTTCTGCGTTTTTATATACTCGCATAATATGTTCAAAATCATGTGCAGGATCATTTTTTAGATATATTTTCTTAACATAGTTTTTAAGATATTTTATTTCGTTCAAAATCTCCACAACTTTGGCTTAATCAACTTAAATTTTCTTGAAACCAATAATAAATTCCAATCAATGCATGTAAAAAATATGACTACTGCAATTCCTAATGCATCAGCCACTAATATTCCAATATAACGATCCTCAAATAATTCAATGAAAGGAGTTAGAACAATTTTACTTATTGTAATCATTACATAGTATGAAATTAATCGTCCAAACCAA
>CAZKZG010000071.1:0-10076 GCA_964557215.1 uncultured Candidatus Nitrosopelagicus sp.
ATTTTACCTTCTGACCACCAACCTGCATTATTTTTAATCCAGTCTGGTATATTCTCTAGTTTTTTAATCTGATGAACTTTTGGTTCTTCAACTGCATTATATGGATACTTAACAATTACTTTTTCTGCAAATTCTTTGTAATTGGTCACAATGTGATTTTCTGGCGCAATATCATTGGCTTTCATGAAATATTTGTTAGCTTGTTTGTATTCACCAAAATTTCCAAACCCTACACCAATTCCAAGTAACGCCATTAAATTATTTGGTTGAATTTCTAGAACTTTTTTAAATTCAAGAATTGAGTTTTTATGTCGATCTAAATTACTTAAGGCAATTCCTTTCATCAATAGTGCTTTAGTATTATTTGGAGAAATGTCCAGTATTTCATCCAATAAAATTATACTTTGATTGTACTCGCCTACCGTAAAATGTTGAGTTGCCTCTCGAAACAGCCCTGGAATTTTTAAAGTATCATCTGCAATAGCAGGTTGACTAAATGATGATGTAAGTAATATTATGAATAAGGCAAATATTGTAAGTGTGTATTTACAATTTCTCTTTCTCATTTTTTTCATCGCTCTTGTACTAAATTAAAATATAGCTACAATTTTGTCTGCGAAAATTTAACAATGGTAATGTAGATAGTTATTTGTGTTCAATTTATCAAAATTTGAAATAATAAGAGATCAGTTATCGGAATTACGCTCTGAAATATCTGCTTTAAATGCAGAAGAAAAGCAAATACCCGAATTAATTGAAAAAACTAATCTTTTACGACAGAATGAGCTGTTAAAAAAACTCACTAAAAAAACGTCATTACTGTTAGATGCTTATCTATCATATGTAGAAATTCTTGAACAACTAGTTTCAAAATCTGCTTCTGTCAAACCTAATTCACGAAAAAATACAAGAGTTACGAAGAAAAAGAAAATTCTACCTTTTCAAAAGAAGTCTCATAAGAAGAAATCATCAAAGAAAAAATCACGGGTTAAAAAAAAATCTAGAGTAAAATCTAAGAAAAAGTCTCGTATTCGCCGATAATCATCGTAAAACTACATCTCCAACAAATATTTTCTCAGTCTTATTCCTAGTTTTAATTACCAGTGCACCTTCAGAATCTATTTTCTTTACAATTCCTGAAATTTTTCCGTTACCAGTATTAATTGAAATTGATTTTCCAAATATGTCAGTGTTATCTGACCATTTTTTTATTATTTGTAGTTTTTTTCCTTCTGTTAAATCATTAATTCCTTTTTCTAATTGAACCAAAAATTGTAATAATAGTTCCATTTTAGAGGCTCTATTTTTTACTGGAAATAATGATGTAACACCATAAAAATTTGGTGTATTTTGTAGTCGTTTTTGTATTTGTGTTGTATTAATTGCAAAATTAATTCCTACACCTAAAACTAAATTTTCTATTTTATTACCTTGTATAGTAGTGTCTATTAACATACCTGCAACTTTTTTACCATTAATTGTAATATCATTTGGCCATTTAACATTAGTTTTGATCCCATATTTTTTTTTTATTGATTCACATAATGCTAATGATACTAGTAATGGGATTATTGTCGTATCAGAAATTTCAAACTTAGGATGAATTATTATTGAAAGCCAAATCCCACCATCTGGCGAGTACCATTTTCGGTCCAATCTACCTTTTCCATGTTTTTGCTTTTCTGCAATTATTATTGTACCATTTTCTTTATTATTAGTTGATAACTGTAATGCAAAATCTTGCGTTGAATCAATTTCATCAAAATAATATATTCGCCTTCCAATAAATTTTGCTTTATTTTTTTTAGTAATCTCCCAAGGAAGAAGTCTTTCTGTTCGATTAACAAATTTGTATCCACGTTTTTGTTTTGAATCAATCTTATATCCTAACGAACGTATTTTTTCTATATGTTTCCATACAGCCACTCTACTAATTTTCAAGACATCGCTCAAATCTTGACCTGATAAATATTCAGATTCATGCGATTCTAAGAAATTTAAAACCTTGAGCAGTCCAACATTATCAAATGATGTAAATAACAAATTAAAATCCTATGTCAATATCAAATCCACCATCATCCATACCAGAATCACCAAGACCATCGCCTGTCATACCATCATCAAATTGCGACATATCTTCTGCTGGTATGTAGCTTGACATTGCCATACCCATCATGCTGAACATCATACTAAACATCATAATATCGATTATTCCAAAAAACATCATTGTTGGCAAAAATGATTTTTCATTTTTCATGATTTGCTGTAATTTTTGTTTGTCGCCAGTTTCATATGCATTTTTTATATTTCTCCACTTATCTTCTAATTCATGAATTCTTTCTTCAATCTCTCTGTTTCCTTTTTCAGTTACATTCAATTCAATTTTTTTTCCTAACCATCCCTTTTTTTCATGTAAACTTATGAATCCACGGGATTCAAGTTTTTCCAAGATAGTGTTTAGTTCCTCATGTTTAATCTTAGTAATTTTGGAAATTTTATCAAATTGTTTAGCACCATTATTTATTGCGCCTAAAACAATGAGATCTTTTGCCTCCCCTTCCATCATTTTATATGAAAAATTCTTTCTAAAATATTTAGTGTATTTTTATTATTCTTGAATGAATTATCCAATTAACTCATAAGATCTGTAATTATTCAAAGTATTTTTTAGTAATTCAAGAAAATTCACTCGTAGTTAGTAATTTGAAAACCCAAGATTCATAAACTCAAAAAAATAATTTACGGAATTCGGAAGATAATGATATGGCAAACTTTGGTAATTTGGAATTTGTTTTAGATCGGTATTCTGGTACTTGGTGCTGGAAGATTAGTGGTTCACGTGCAGTAAACATGGTGGCCAAACTTATTCCTAGAGCTTGGTATGGAGATAAACCTGATGAGGCAATTGTCTCAGATAATGATGAAAACGTTAAACACCTAAAATGGATTGCAGAGCGTTATCAATTAGTCATTCTTTCCAAATCTGTATGGAAGAGAAAAATTGCCTCACTAGTTGTAAAGAAACGCAGAATTCCTAAAATTGAGAAACTTGAGAAAGCTACACCATCTAACCAATTTAGAGGAACACTGCTTGACTTTCAACGTGAGGGTCTTGATTTTCTACTAAAATCATCTGGTAATGCCCTATTAGCTGATGAAATGGGTTTAGGCAAAACAGTTCAAACACTTGCATATCTATCTAAAGAAAAAAATGCATTTCCAGCCTTGATAATTGCCCCTTTAGTTACACTAACACATTGGCAAAGAGAAATTGAAAAATTTCTAAAAAAGAAAAGTAAAAATGGAAAAATTAATTCCAATGCATCACCTACCTCTACGATGATTCGTATAGGAAAATCAAATGAGATTGGAGATTATGATTTTTACATAATAAATTATGAATTACTACACAAGCGTCAAAATGATTTAGCAAAACTTTCTATCAATTCAATTGTTTGTGACGAGGTTCAGCATTTACGTTCAAAAACAACTCAAAAATATGCGGCTGTTAAAAAATTGGCTGCTAAAGAATCTGTTAAATATAGAGTTGGATTATCCGGAACGCCAATTTACAATCGAGGTTCTGAAATTTGGCCAATAGTAGATATATTAAAACCTGGATTACTAGGAAATTTTAAAGAATTTTGTGAGTACTTTTGTTGGGTAGATGAAAAAGGAAAAGCAATAGTGTTAGATAATAAACGTGATACTTTACGCAAACAACTTACCACACATGTTATGCTACGTAGAAAAAAATCAGATGTACTTAAAGATCTAAAAGATAAAGTACGATATCCAGAAGTTATTGCCTCTGACGAAAGATTTTACAAATCTGAACTAGATAAAATATGGAAAAAACTTGAAGAAGAACAAAGTTACGCTGAAACTGCATTTGATAAATCTGCATCATATCATCGTGCAATTGAAAGTGAGCGTCAAGCAGCTGGGCTGGCAAAATTAAAACATGTTGTGGAATTTGTAAACGAAGTAATGGAAACAGAAGAAAGCATAGTTGTTTTTTGTCATCATAAGGCAATTCATAAGTTGCTACATGAAAGTTTAGCAGAACATAATCCAGCATCAATTATTGGTGGGCAAACACTTTCAGTTAGAGATAATGAAATTGATAGATTCCAAAAAGGTAAAACTAGATTAATGGTTGCTGGGCTACGTGCTGGAAATGTGGGAATTAATCTTACAAAAGCTAGGTATGTAATTTTTGCCGAGTTAGATTGGAGTCCTGCAATTCACAGACAGGCTGAAGATAGGTTACATAGAATCGGGCAGAAAAATACAGTTCTTGCTTATTATTTGGTTGGTAAAGGAACACTTGATGAACATGTTGCTGACATACTAGTGGATAAAGCCTATGAAATTGATACTATCCTTGATGCAAAAACAGAATCTTTTGAAAATAAAGAAAGAGCAAAATTGATTTTAGCTCAGATTCATGACAAAGCATCATCAAAATAGGGAAAGAGATTTTTAGTTATATTCTACAAAATTAATTATGGATTTTATATTAGAAGAAGAAATGATTGACATAATTACATTATGTCTTCAGGAACCGAATTCTGAACTTATTCCAGAAAAAAAAGAACGGTTTAAGGAAATTGGTAAAGAACTTTTTGAAAGTGGTGGTCTAGATGCAATGGAAAATTTCTTTTTTGCAGTTGATAATAGAATACAAGGCGAAATCAACAAAGATCCAAAATCATTTCGTCCATTATGGAATGAAATCACCGACGGATGGAACTATAATTAGAGAAATTCCTAAAAAAAGTATCTGATGCTCAACTAGGCTTTACCTATTCTGAACATCGAAGTACTACATGTAGGGCAAGTACCCTTTATTGCAGGTTTACCATTCTTCATGGTTATACCTTCGGTTCCTTGCATCTCTCTTTTGTCTCTGCATTTTACACAGTAACCTATTACCATGTTTTTTCTACTGAAGTCTCATATTAGCAAAAAACAGTAAAAATTTTTTTACAATATTGGTTTTTTTAAGCCATTTTATGATAATTTGTTCCTAAAATAATTCGAATTTTTAAAAAAATTAGTTTATGTTATAACTAATAAAATAATTACAAATTTTATATTGAAAGAAATTTGTCTAATTGGACTTACAGTTTTTCTTATAATTTTAACTACTGTGAATTTTTCATTTTCTGGAAATAATGATATTTACATTGATGATGATTTTTATGCAAAGTCAGATATAATTTCAATTTGGGGTACAGCATTAAATGCATCACAAAATTTAGTTTTCATTTCAATAGTAGATCCTGGCGGAAATATTGTTTGGACTGAAAAAGTTTCAGTTGATCAGGAACATAATTTTTCTACACTTGTTATTGCTGGTACGCATAGCTGGACAGACAGTGGTAACTATAATGTATTATTGGAATCAGGAGAAGTAATTAGTTCAACATCATTTTTTTATGAGTCTGGTTTACAAGTAAATCCACCATCTGCAATTGACGAATTTTATGTTTCTCAAGAAGATCTAATCTTAACATTTACTATTGCAATAATTGTAGTTGTAGGAATATTTGTTTTTCTTACACGAAATATTATTTTACGTAAGAAAACAAAATATGACAACCTTGATCTTGATTCAAAAAAGGATCGTGATTATGAAAAATATCATTCTGATTGGTCTAAAGAAGAAGTTTTTGGAAAAAGAACAAAGGGATCTATAAATCAGAAAGAATTCAATGAGATGCTAAAAAATAAAACACTCCCAAATTACTATGAAATTCTTGGCGTCGCACAATCTGCAGATTCAACTGAGATTAAAGAAAAATTTAGGATCTTGGCTAAAGAATGGCATCCTGATAAAAGAAAAGACTCCTCAGAAAAAAAAATGTCTGAAATAAATAATGCATATGAAGTGTTATCTAATCCAACACTACGCGGTGAATATGATAAATATTTGAAACTTTTGTAATTATTTTAGAATTGCATCTTTCAAAATAAAATTTAATTTTATCTTATTTGATGTTTCCATACTACTTGTTAGATTTGTGATTAATTCAATAGTTGATATATTATCATTTTTTCGAAATGATGTTTGGATTATTATATTCTGAAATTCAGTATTTGGTCCTAACATAGCTTGTGAGAGATATTGTTTAACTGTTAAATCACTTACCACAGCTTTAATCATATATGTTGTTGAATCTGAAAAATAAACTCCACCACGTTTGGTTGGTTTTGTAACAGGTGTTGCTTCATTTTTTATCTCTAAATTTTCTATATTGAATGTTTTTTGATCAAGAATCAACTTAAAATCTAAATTATTATTTTCATATAACAGCAAGAATTCTTGTATTTCTTTTTTCAATTAATTTAGTAGATAAAATCCCACTTTAATCTGTTTGAAAATCTAAATTCAGTCAAAATTATATATCAAGAGATGGTTACATTGGTATGGCAGACTCTATATCAAAAAATGAATTACAACAATCTTCCGATGAGTTTATCATAATTGATGTACGGGAAATCGATGAACTTGAAAATGGGAAAATTGAAAATTCATTAAGTATGTCATTAGGTCTGGTTATACGCAACATAAAACAAGGAAAAATTGAAGAATTAAAAGGCAAAAAAATTTGTACTTACTGTGCATCTGGTTATCGTGGCAATATTGCATCTGACGAACTCAATAAATCTGGATTCACATCTGTAAATTTAGAAGGTGGGTATAAGGAATGGGCATCTTAGATTTTTGTATAATTAAATATCAAGTTTTACATTTACAACTAAAAATTTCTAAAAACAATAGATAAATAGCTCTGAGATTATTATTGATAGATATGAAAAATTTTAGAAAATTTCCATCCTTACTAGTTATTTCATTATTTACCATAGCTATGATGACTAGCATGACCCTACAAAATGATGCATTTGCCGGTCATGGCGAACAAGGATTTTCAGTTACTGCAACAGCCCCAGAAGGTTCAGGACAAATTGACATAAGTGGTTACTCTGGAAGTGAAAGTGGTAATGCAGTCACAATTCTAGTCGTAGCACCAAATGGAAATATTGTTCACATTGATCAATTATCACCAAACGATCATGGTGAATTTTCAACTGTTGTTGGAGTTGGTTCTTTATGGGGTCAAGATGGTACATATTCTATTAAAATTGAATCTGGTGGTGCATCTTTGTATTCTGCCAACCTTGATGTAGACGTTGCAAATGGTGTAACAGCTGAAACAAATGTTTCAGTAGACAATGTTGGTGTTTATGGTGATGATAGTGAAATGACTCATGGTGAAGATGCATATGCACCACAAAGTTCATCAGGATTAACAATTTCTGCTGATGCTGTAGAAGGTGCAACAAACATTGGAATTAGTGGTTCTACAGATAGAACATCATCCACTGTGATTGTAACTGTTATTGCTCCTAACGGAAATATTGTAACTATTGATCAATTAACTCCAGGTTCTGATGGAACATTTTCAACTGACATTGGTGTAGGTGGTCCAATGTGGAGTCAGGATGGAATATACACAGTAACTGCACAGCAGGGTGACGCTGATTTGTATCAAGCTTCTGTTGAAGTGGATGTTGCTGATGGGGTAGTTGTCCCAGAATTTGGAACTGTTGCCTCACTAGTTCTAGTTGTCGCAATTGCATCTATTATCATTCTATCCGCAAAAGGACGATTAAGCATAGCACCTAAACTATAGTTAGATTCTCTAACTTGAAAACTCTAATAGATTTTATCCCATTATTGTACTATTTCTTCATTATCAAACTTCTTAAAACCCATAATTCTAAAAATTATATACTTGGACATAGAAAAATTCCGAGATGATGTTTATGCTATAACTGAACTTCTCTCTACTCGTTTAGAAGAAAAAGATAAACCAAGATTAAATTTTGTTAGGCAAAAGTTGATTGATCTTTATAGAGAAAATCTTGTAAAAATTAATCATTCTGTTTTAGAATTAATTTGTTCATCTGAACTCATTGGGCGTGGTTATGATGTGGATGTTGAAAAATCTGTATCTGATATTTTAGTTTGTGACCTTTTTGCTAGAAAAGGTAATGGTACAACAATTGTTGAGATTGAAACTGGATTCACACCACCAGAACATGCTTTGGACACAGTTGATTACTATACAGCTAGAATAATTAGTAAAATAGCACGTTACAGTCAACACTGTGAAAAATTCTGTTTGGCAACACCAATAGTTAATGTTCTACCAATACCTAAACTCTTCTTAAGTCCTCCCAAAACTAGAACTGATAAGCAGATTACTAAAATTAAAAATATTTGTGATCGATTCTATAAACATCCTCAAATTAAAACTGAGGAAATTCAAAATGCACGAATTCATTCTATATATTTAATTAATACAGACAAGGGATTTGCCAAAGAAATAGATCCTGAGGCATATTTAGATCTGACACAAGATCTTTTTAAAAAAAGTGAACTTGAATTATAATTGTAAATCATCCAAATTGTTTTTGCTATTAGTCTCATAAGGTTTAATACATGTGCATCTAGGATTATCGCCATATGACAAAATACAAGTCAACAGAACAAGTAATGAAGATAATCGCTGATAAGAATAAAATTAGAAATTTCGGTGTAATTGCTCATGTAGATCATGGGAAAACCACAATGAGTGATAGTCTTTTGGCACACTCTGGAATCATTTCACCATCATCTGCAGGATCTGCACTTGCAATGGATTCAATGAAAGCAGAACAGGAACGTGGAATTACAATTGTTCAGGCAAATGTAACTTTACACTACCAGGAAGGGGAAAATGATTATGTCATTAATATGATTGACACACCAGGCCACGTTGATTTCTCTGGTCGTGTAATTCGAAGTCTTAGAGCAATTGATGGTGCTGTTGTAGTCTGTGATGCTGTAGAGGGAATTATGACACAGACTGAAACTGTAACTAGAATGTCACTTGAGGAGAGAGTTAGACCTGTTTTATACATCAACAAGATAGATAGATTGATAAAAGAACTAAGATTAACTCCTGAAAAAATGCAGGAAACACTTGCAAGTGTTGTTGCAAATTTTAATCAATTAATTGATACATATGCTGAAGATGAATACAAAGAAAAATGGAAAGTTTCTATTCAAGATGGTAGTGTAACTTTTGGTTCGGCAAAAGATAGATGGGCAATTAATGTTGATACAATGCAAAAGAAGGGTGTAACCTTCAAAGATGTTATAGATGCATATTCAGATGCTGGTAAAGTTGAAGAGTTGGTTGAAAAAGCACCACTTGCAGATGCAGTACTTGGCATGGTTGTGAAACACCATCCACCACCACATGTAGCACAAAAATATAGAATACCAAAAATTTGGAAAGGAGATTTAGAATCAGACATTGGTAAATCAATTTTGAACTGTGATGATGACGGTCCTACAGTTATGATGATTGTAAACATGACAATTGATCCTGCGGCTGGTCCAGTAGCAATAGGTCGCTTATTTTCTGGAAAAATTAAAGATGGTCAGACCATCAATATTATAGATACAAAACGTGAAGGGCGGGCTCAGTCTGTGAATTTTTTCATGTCAAATGTTAGGGAGCAAGTAGGTGAGCTTTCTGCTGGAAACATACCTGCTCTTCTGGGATTAACTGAAGCTCGTGCAGGTCAAACACTTTCTACAATTAAAGATACTGCGGTATTTGAAGCATCAAAATATGTTTCCGAACCTGTTGTCCAAATGGCAATAGAACCAAAACATCCAAAAGATCTTCCAAAACTCGTAGAAACATTACGAAAACTAACAATTGAGGATCCAAACCTTGTAATCAAAATTGATGAGGAAAGTGGTGAGACGATTATGGCAGGAATGGGTGTGTTACATCTTGACGTTGCAGTGAATTTAATTAAAGATGCAAAAGTTGACATTATTACTTCTGAACCACTTATCAATTACAGAGAAACTATTGCAGGTACATGTGTACGAATTATGGCAAAATCTCCAAATCGTCTTATTAAATTTTTCATGAAAGTTGAACCATTTGAACCTGAATTAGCTGATATGTGCAGAAATGGAACATTAAGTGAAATGAAAGTCA
>CAZKZG010000072.1:0-5414 GCA_964557215.1 uncultured Candidatus Nitrosopelagicus sp.
AAGTGAATGCTCTGTCATGTTAAAACTACCATCACCCGCAATGTCAACAACTGGAACATCAGGACGCGCGGTTTTTGCACCTATTGCAGCTGGAAATCCCCAACCCATTGTACCCAAACCAGTTGAACTGAAAAATGTACCTGGTTGTATAACATCATAAAATAATGATGCCCACATTTGATGTTGGCCAACTTCAGTTGTAACTATTGCCTCTTTTGGTAATACATCTCTTAATTTTCTTAAGATTTTTGCAGCACCCATTTCACCTGGATGTAATTTCAAATTTTCTCTCCAGTAATCCTTGACTTCGTTAACGTGCTTAAGCCATGGATTGTCATCAGATTTTTTTGTCGCCTTTTTGAGAAGCATTTTAACCATTATTCTTAAAGAAGCCTGAACATCACCAACTACTGCTACAGATGTAGTTTGATTTTTTCCAATTTCGGCAGGATCAACATCCATATGAATAATCTTTAGATTTCTTTCAAATTCTTCAAATGTTCCTACTGAACGGTCTGAAAATCTTGTTCCAATAGCTAACACACAATCTGCTTCTGTCATAACCTTATTTGCTTCAGCATGTCCATGCATTCCAATAGGACCTAACGATAATGGATGGTTTTCAGGAAAGGCACCTTTACCTTTGAAAGTGGTTACGACTGGAATCATAAGCATTTCAGCAATTGATTGTAATTCAGCAAATGCTGATGAAATAATTACGCCGCCGCCTGCTAATATTATAGGTTTTTCAGATGTCAAGAGTAATTGTATTGCCTTTTCAATACTTGGTATGTCAGGATCTGTCCATGGATGATACCCAGGAATTCTAACTTCATCAGGGAATGTGAATTTACCTTCATTTTGCTGAACATCTTTTGGAATATCAAGTAAAACAGGACCAGGTCTACCTGTTTCAGCAATGTAAAAACCCTGCTTTACAATTTCTGGAATTTCTTCTGGTGTACGAGGTTGATAAGAATACTTTACTGCTGGATTTGCCATTCCTATAATGTCACTTTCTTGAAATGCATCTCTTCCAATCATTTTTACTGGAACTTGACCAGTGACTGCCACCATTGGTGCTGAATCAGCTTGTGCTGTTGCAATTCCTGTAAGTAAGTTTGTTGCGCCAGGACCAGATGTGGCAAAACAGACCCCTGGTTTCCTACTTACTCTACCGAAACCATCTGCCATATGTGCAGCATCTTGTTCATGTCTTACCAATATGTGACGAATGTTACTTTTGTATAATTCATCATACATAGGAAGATTAGCGCCACCTGGTAAGCCAAAGACTTCTTTAACACCTTCTTTTTCCAAAGCTAGCATTAATGCTCTTGCACCAATCATATTATCACTCATATTATTATTCAACTTTCAAATCACCATAATTTTAACTGTATTAAATTTCTGGCTGTAGATTACAGTACCAGGTCAACTAGCAAAAGAATACCTACAGTGCTATTTGAACTAATTTTTTGCATTAACGTTGTCTAACGGATAGATCCACTAATAAACATTCTTTTTTGAGTAGAATTGAATAAATTGTCAGATAGAGAGGAAATCATCAACACGGTTGAAAAATTTTTTGAGACTGGAAAATCAAAAAAATTGGAAACTTTGAAACAGATACAATTAGACACTTCTGATTTTTCAAGTTTTAGTGATTTATTACCATACGATTTAAAAGATTTTAAAACAACAATAGCATTGGAAGAACTAAGATTTGTTAGTATTTCAGATTATAATTATGAAATAAAAAATCCTAAAATAAGTATCTTTAATGATACTGCAATTGTGGCATTTGAATTAGTTCAAAAAGGTATGCTTGTTGATAACAAAGCATTCACAGGTGAACATATTCAAATTAATGGAAGAGGTACATTCATTCTATGGAAAAAACCTACATGGAAAATTATTCATATTCATTTATCAAAGATTTCTGAATAAACAACAAAATTATTTTTTATTTGGTTTAAATGGTTTTTTTGGGTTATTATTTTTTGGTTTAAATGGTTTTTTTGGGTTATTGTTTTTTGGTTTGTTATTTTTTGTTTCGTTACACATCTTATTGAAAAGTGTGTAAGCTTGTTCAACAGAATTATTACCATGAACTATTGAACGTACTGCTTTGATCATTGGTACTGGATTGTCAGATTGCCATATGTTTCGACCCATATCAACTCCAACAGCACCATGTTTTATTGCGTTATATGTTAATTCTAATGCATCTTTCTCAGGTAACTTCTTACCTCCTGCAATAATTATTGGAACAGGACAAGATTCTACTACTTTTTCAAAGTTTTCACAATAGTATGTTTTGACTATATGTGCACCTTGTTCAGCAGCAATTCTACATGCTAAAGACAAATATCTTGCATCTTTTCCCATGTCTTTACCAACTGCAGTTACTGCTAAAACAGGTATTCCATATTCTTCTGCTTCATTTACTAACCTGCCAAGATTAACAATTGTTTGATGTTCATATTTTGAACCTACAAAAATTGACATGGCTACTGCACTTGCATTAAGTCTTATTGCTTCTTTGATACTTGTTGTAATTTGTTCATTTGATAGATCCTCTCCAACTATACTTGAACCACCAGATACACGTAAAACAATTGGGATTTGATATGCTGCATCAACCGATGTACGCTGAACCCCACGAGTCAGCATTAAGGAATCACAGTATCTCATGATTGGTCTAATTGTTTTTTCTGGATTTTCAAGTTTTTCTGTTGGTCCAAGAAAATATCCATGATCGACTGCTAACATCAAAGCACGATTATCAATTGGATTAATTATTTTGGAAATTCTATTTTTTAAGCCCCAATCCATTTTTTCTCTGTTAAACATGAAAAAAAATCCCTTCTTAAGCCTTATGAATCTTGAATAATAATTTTCATTGCATTGTAACCAGTTTTTGCATGCTCAAATGCTTTCTGTGAATCTTCCAATGAATACTTATGAGTTATTAGGGATTTCACATCTATTTTTCCAGATGAAATTAATTCTAATGCAGTCTTGGTATCTTTGTCTGATGCGGCATATGTAGTAGTAATTGTAATTTCTTTAGAATATACAATACTCATGTCAATATCAATGGATGCACCTTTGTTTGGTACACCAAACATAACAATTGTACCACCTTTTCTAACTAGTTTTATTGCATCACGAAGTGCTTCCAAACTACCAGTTGCAACAATTACAATATCTACACCACTAGTATCAGTAGATTTGATAATTTTTTCTGATAACGATGTATCATCAGAGCGAATTGTTTCAAAACCTAATTTTTTGGCAAAATCTAATCTAAAATTATTTAGATCCAAGCAAAATATTTTAGAAAAATATGCTGATTTAGCAAGTAGCGCATGCATTATGCCCGTAGAACCAACACCTAAAATTACTGCAGTGTCATTTTTTTGATAAGTAAATTTTGTCCATGCTCTGACACAGCATGCTAATGGTTCTATTAATGCAGCCTCTTCAAATGACATGCTGTCAGGAATTTTTAATACACCACCATGCTTGACATTCCACTCTGGTACAACATATTCATCTGCTAGACCACATGGATTAAGATTAGATTGATAATATTTTGGACACATAGTTTCATTTCCATGACTACATTCATGACAAGTTTCAGAATAACATGGAACATGATGATGGGTAAATACTCTATCACCAATTTTGAAATCGTTAACTGAATTTCCAATTTTTAGAATAACTCCTGCAGGTTCGTGACCTAATTTCATAGATGGTTGGCCATATTTTCCAAATACCTTTTCTACATCTGAGCCACAAATTCCACATGCTGCCATTTTAACTAGAATATCATTTGAACCAAGTTCTGGATTTTCAATGTCTTCGATTTTAATAGTTGAATTATCGTTTACTATAACTGCTTTCATAAATTTTTCACATCGAATAACTATATGAGAGTTATACACCAAGTATTTTTTTGAGCATTACTCTATAATCAACATCAGATTTTTCACTTCCTGATGCTGGTAAAGCAAATATCAATGGTGTAGATTTTTGTGCTCGGAGAGTAGTTAATTGATCATTGATAGGTTCAGAAAGATCATCGCTTAATAAAACCAATCCAGCCTCAGGATCTTTATAAATTTCTTTGATTTCCTCTAATGCATTTTCAGGCGAATCTACAATTTTTCCCTGTACTCCTGCTAACTGAAAACTTGTAACAAAAACTCTACTGCCAACTGTAATTACTTTCATACTAGATTTTTCAATTATGGCAATTTAACCGTTTCAAAAAATTCAAAAGTTTGGACACTTTTAAAATAACATGGCACCCCCAAAAGAAATTGAGTCAATTGAATGGGATGATGAACGGAAAATGTGGAAGACAGAAATAATCCAAGTTGATGAATATCATGGATTTACAGAGTGCAGATACTGCCACAGACCAATTTCACATAATATTAAAACAAATGGTCAATTTAAGGTGGTTTATGTAAAATGTGCATGCAGTCGAACCCAATGACACATTTATTTAGATAATATTGATCAGCGAATTGAGTACAGATGATAAGAATTGGTGGAATCCTAGCAGTAGTAATAATTATTACAAGTATAGGAATTGCATTCTACTTTTACTCACAAGAAACATACAGAGAAGTTGTAGTTTCAGATCTTGGTGAAGCTACAATGGTTGGTGATGTAAAATTTGACGTTCAGTATGTTGCAAATTATGAGATTCTTGAAAAAACAAAAGAATTCACAGAGTTTGAACGAACTCAAATTGAACAGGGTTTAACAGAAGGAACAAGTGAGACTCCTGAAGGAATATATTTCCAAATTCAAATTACTGCCGAAAATAAAGGTAATGAAACAACTACGCTAACAGGTGGTCAATTCCATTTGTATGATGATAAAAATACACGGTATGGTGCAGTGTTTGTTGGCTATGGAGAAGATGAATTGTCTGTAGTTGAGTTAAAACCAAACAACGCAGTAACAGTTACAACACAATTTGATATTCCTTATGAGGAAGAAATGAAATACCAAGTTGGAATTGTTCCTAATCGATTTGGACTGCAAGAAACACAAGAAATAGCATTTATTTGCATAAAGAATTGTGAGTAAAAAAAAATGGTTTATCTTACTTTACAATTATTATTCCGGTCATCCATGGATGTACCATACAAAAGTAATCATAACTTCCAGCACTTGATAATGTTGTGTCATAACTAGAACCAGGCATCACTAGACTGCTATCCCAAACTCCATCAGGTCCATCAGATGGACTTCCACTAGTAGATGTATGTGGCGCAGTATCACTATTCACAAAAGATACAGTTCCACCAACTGCTATTGTTGCTTCATTTGGAATAAAGCAATTTGGTTCACAACCAGGTGTGGATGAACCAGTGGCGTTTTCAATTGAA
>CAZKZG010000073.1:0-30889 GCA_964557215.1 uncultured Candidatus Nitrosopelagicus sp.
AAAGAGAAGCGCAGCAGCTAAAAAAGCAGCACGCACTCGAAAAAGAAGAGCCGCAGCAGCTAAAGCAAAACGTGCAGCAGCAGCAAAGAAAGCAGCACGTAAGAGAAAGAGAGCTGCTGGCGGTGGTGGCGCAAAGAAACGTAAAGCACCAGCCAAGAAGAAAGGCGGTGGCGGAAAACGCAAAGCACCAGCCAAGAAACGTGGCGGTGGCGGTAAAAAACGTAAGGCTGCCAAAGGCGGAAAAAAACGTCGTCGTTAAACTGATCGTAATTAGTCAGAAACGTTGACCGCGTGTACCACGCTAAAGCGTTCTCGGCAGATGACGATCTCCTATTTTTTAAATATTTGTTAAGCAAGGCTATTCAAAAACTTAGTAATGACTTTTATTGTGTAGCAGATGACAAAATTTATGTCTGCAATGTACATGCCTGGAGCTACTGCAGTTGGAATAACATTTGATGAGGGTGTTGTTTTTGCAAGCGAGCGTCGAATTGCTTATGGAAATTTCTTAGTAAGTAAAACTACAAAGAAAACGTTTACTATAACATCAAAAGTAGGTGCCACATGTGCAGGTCTCGTTGCCGATATGCAATTACTTTCACTGCAAATATCTGCACTTGCAAAAATTAGGAAAATGGAATTAAAACGAGATGTTCCACCAAACACTATTGCAAAAATGATGTCAAACATGATGTATGAACGAAGATTCTTTCCATTATTGACACAAGTGATAGTTGGTGGTGTAGTTGATAAACCAACAATATACACACTTGACCCCCTAGGATCAGTCTTACCTGATGAGTATGCAGCGGTAGGAACTGGAGCTGAAATGGCATTAGGTGTGTTAGATCCTCAGTTCAAAGAAAATATGACTGAAAAAGATGCTGTCGAATTAGCAACCAAAGCTGTTCGTTCTGCTACTATGAGAGATTCTTTTAGCGGTGACGGAATTGACATATTGGTTGTAAACAAAGATGGAATGCAAGAATTCACTGAAAAAGTTAACTAAACTATATTGTTTTACTAATTTCCCAATATTTATCAGAAATATAGTGTAGATTTTTAAGTACTTCACCTTTTGTCATTTGCTCCATTTCTGAACTATCTATTAATGACTTACCAACAGCTAAAAATTTGTGTTGTGATTCCTCAACAATACAAACAATTTCATCTTTTGAAAATACTGTATGGTTCTTGATTCCCGGTCTCATAACATTTGCACCATTACACATGAATTTTACTGCGCCCATGTCAACTGTTACATTTGGAAAACTCTCTAACAATTCACTTTCACTCAAAAACGGAATAAACTCATCTTCTAATCTTAGAATTTTGAAATTTACTCCTACCAATATCTGTGCATTGTCATCAACATAGTGTACTTTGATATTTTTAATTTTTGGAAGATTACGATTCCATTTTTTTGAGATCTGATTAAGAATATCAGATGTTTCAGTTTTTGACATAAGATTAGTTTTCAAGTTTTTGAAATCTCTTTTCGAATATCTAGTAAATCTCTTAGTATAGAACTTGCAGTTTCCATGCCACCTGCACCTCTACCTATTATAGTCTGTGTTCCTGAATGCTCAGAGGTAAACGAAATCGCATTTAATGTTCCATCTACACAAAGTGGGTCATCATTTTTTATCTGAATTGGAGAAACTGTTAGTTTATCATTACATGATGCTATGAGTTTAATTGAGCATGATTTTTTTGATGCTTCTTCAATATCACGTGATGTCAGTTTCCTAATCCCAATTTTTTCTATGTCTTTCATTGTAACCTTTAATCCAATGATCCAGTTTGCTAAAATAACTAGTTTTGCAGCAGCGTCTAAGCCATCTAAATCAAGTGATTCGTCTGCTTCAACATATCCTTTACTTTTTGCATCTGATAACGCATCATCAAATGATAAACCGTCTGCCATTTTGGTTAGAATATAATTTGTTGTGCCATTCAAAATTCCTTGAAATGAAACAATTCTTTCCCCACGTAAACTATTTTTAGCATAATCTAGTATTGGAGTTCCACCACCTACTGTACCACTAAATCTCAATAAGACTTGATTGTATGTCGCAAGTTCCATAAGAGATGGAAATGCTAGTGCTAGAGGACCTTTGTTAACAGAAATTACATGTAAACCCTTTTTCATAGCAGTTGTAATATGACTCATACCCGGCTCCGCGTCTTTATAATTACTAGTAGTAGTTTCAATTAACACATCAGCATCAAGTGATTCGATCATTTCTAATCCTGAAATATTTTCTTGTGCTTTATCATATGCTTTAACACTACCAGATTCTTCTTTTGCACTGACTATTTTTTTTAAATCCAATCCAGAATTATCATATGCACTACCATTACTATCAAAAACTCCAATTATTCTAGGCTTCATACCATATTTTGAATAAAGGTCGCTTGTTCTTGATTCAAGTAACTTTGTTAGACTTTGTGCAACAACACCAAATCCGCACAATATTATTCTCATAACCTCGCCACTATTGTTGTATTATTTAGTTTAACTTTTTTTCAAATCTAATGAAGCAGAATTTATACAGTATCTAAGATTTGTTGGCTGTGGTCCATCATCAAAAACATGACCTAGATGAGCGCCACATTGTTTACAATTAACTTCAATTCTTTCCATACCATAACTAGTATCTTTCACATATTCAATATTTTCATCATTTATTGATTTAAAAAAACTTGGCCAGCCACTACCAGAATCAAATTTTGTATCTGATGAAAAAAGTTCTGCACCACAACATAAACATTTGTACATTCCTTTTTCCTTACAATCGTTATAGATACCAGTAAATGGTCTTTCTGTATCTTTTTTTCTACAAATTCTAAATTGTTCTTCAGTTAATTGTTTTTTCCAGTCTTCATCAGTCTTGGAAATTTTATATGTCAATTTTTATTCCTCTTTTCTTCAGTACGTTTTTCTGATTCAAATCTTTCTAACTCATATTCATTCAAGTCAACATATTTCATTATCTGAGATAAAATCGGATGTTTAGTTTTAATTGAATTAAACATTTTTTGTGCTACCTTGCGATAATCAGGATGTCCTTGTGGTACAGTTCTAAGTTCAATTAGATGAGTTGCTTCACGTAAGTTCATGTTCATAAAATATGGGTAATTATATGCAAAATTTACAACATATTGTCCTTGAACTGGATTTTTTTTCCTAATTAAATTAAAAACATCTTTTGTAAAAGTCATACAATCATTAAAATCTTTTTTAATTCCTAGTTCTGTAACTTCATTTGGAATATCAAATCCATTATCCGTTGTTAGTAATTGCCTCTCTAATGTTAACGCTCTGTGTCTATGAAAATCTCTAAACATACCATAGTTGGTAACTAAATCAAATGTATAATTAACCATTTCAAACGCACGTGGTGGTCTATGTCTTCTATTTTTTCTAATCGCAGCTAAATCATTAATGATTTTAATTTTTTCTTTTGAATTAATTTTTTTGACATTTTTTTGTATCTCATCAAATGATAAACTAGGAGACTGCTCATAAATTAATCCTGTAATTACATTGTTCATAGAGTCAGATTCAGAGCCACATTCTACCAATCTTACCTTATTTCCACGCCTAGGAGATCCAATTGCATACCTTTTGCTTACTTTTTGGGAGATCTCTGTTATGTTTCTGAGGTATAATTGTAGGGCTTTGCCATACTTGTCATTTGCCCTTCTAACAAAAGATTTGACTGTTTTATCTAATTCACGCTTAATCTGAGATGCTAGTTTTCTTTCTTCCTCTAATTCTGAGCTAAAAAGTATAGTAAGAAGATATTCAAACGCTCTACCATTTCCAGTAACTCCAACATTTGTTAATGTTGATGCAGGCAATAAACTTCTTAGTGCATCAAGTGCCTTAGCTTTTGTTGCAGCATTATATATTCTACTAGCAGATTTAATTTTTTCTTGATCCTTCAGCTGTGAAAATTTCCTCTCCTTTCCAGATTTATCTCTAAATGAATAGTTTTCAATTGAATCTTTTTCACGGATTAATTTTAACATAGGTTGTATATTTTTTGTATAAATTTCAAAATCTAAATTACATGCATCTAGATACTTATCAGCATATCGTGTTTTCATAATTGTAGGTTCTCTATAGAATTTGTATTTACCATTTATTTTTTTATCCCATGATACATATCTTGAAGATTTTTCTAAATATGAAAAACCAATTCTACGATCTTCAATTTTTTTAACTGCAATATTTGAAAGTCCCTCAATTGCAATTTGTGCACTTCCTAATTCTGCAACTGAGTCATCACCATATTCTAACAGAACTCGTGTATAGAATTCTTCACCTCTATTTTTGTTTCTTAAAAATTCATCAAGGAAAACTCTTCTCATATCTTTGTCAGTTCTGCTATATCTTGACATCAGTGCACCACGATCAACTTGTTTTGGTGTAATTATTGCAAAAACAGAATTTTCAGTATTTGAAAAATGTTTTTTTAAAATATTTTTTTCATTATTGGTAAACTTTGACAATACCAATCCAAGTCTTCTAATTAGTATTAATCTTATCCTCTTTTAATTTGAATTAGATCGGGTGATTTCTTTGGAAGGTCTGTACCTGTTTGTTGCCCTTTTGCTTGCCAACGTTTTAAGACCTCTTTGAATGCATTATCCATTTCTGAGTCTTCAGTATACATCAGAGTTGTTATCCACCTGCCTTTTGGCCCATCCTTGTTACCTACTGGCCCACCAAGGGATTTCATCCAAAACTTACTTGGAAGTATTCTTAGTGCTTCATTATCTGGGTCATTTTTTAATTTTATCCAATATTGTGAAATAAACTCCAATATCTCACTTACCTCATCTTTTTCAATCAATACGCTCAATCAATTTTTAATTAATTTTAAAATTTCGATTACATGCCTATAATGTGTATTTAGTTAATTTCTTTCTACTAAAAATTCTAAGCTTGTTAACACTTTGTTGATTATATGAAACAATGAACTATTCGACATGAGCGATAACGATGCTGTGATCATTGGGAAACCAGTCAAGGATATGTATGGGGCCTCAATGGGTAAGATATTAGGCACTACCACTGATATTGATGGTTCAACTCAGACCGTAGGTATCAACTGTGGTTCAGGGTGTCTAAAACAAGTACCATATTCTCAGCTCGTACTACAACCAAATCCAAACAACCCTGAAGTAGTAATTTTCATACCAAAATGGCGATTGGACTCACAACGTCTACTCCGAGAAAAGGAGCTCACTGTCCGACGACTAACTGCGTTAATGGAAATTGTCTCTGACAACGATAAAATGAAATCTGATGCAGAATTAATTCATGAAAAATATAAGAGCAAATTAAACTCGCTCAAAGAAACTGAATCCGAAATAATTTCTGAATTAGAAGAAAGAGTCGTTGAAATCGATGCAGAAATTAAATCTGTTAAAGTTATGCTCTTTGATGCAAAAGTTCAAAGTAAGAGTAACGAGATTTCTCAGGAGACATTCGATCTAGTTAAAAAAGAAACTGATGAAATACTTCAACATATGAAACACGAGAAAGACGAGATTGCAAAAGTCAAATCTAGGCTATCAAATCTCTCACTTGAGGATGTAATTCCTACAGAACCTGAATCTCACCCTATACAGGATTCTGCTGTTTCATATCTATCAGGTAGTGGTCAACAAGTTACAACACAAACACATTTACCAGAACCACCAACTGAAGTAAAACAAGAAACTAATTTACCATCACCACCAGTGATAATGGAATCTAAACAAAAAAAAGACGAACCAACATCATCTGAGCCTGAACCAGAATGGTTAAAGCGCATGCGTTCTGAATAACTTTATAAAATTTTTAACATTTACTAATTACTTTTTTCTAAGTTAATTAATGACATCTGAAAAATTTGAAACAAATCTAGGAAATTCATATCCAGACATTCGCAAATCATCAGAAGAAGATTTTATTACATTTTGGGAAAACCAGGCAAAATCCCTAAAATGGTTCAAACACTGGGATACAACATTAAATTGGAATCCTCCATTTGCCAAATGGTTTGAGGGTGGATTACTTAATGCATCATATAATGCGCTTGATATTCATCAAATAGAAAAATCCAACAAAATTGCTATATTTTGGGAGGGAGAAGACGCTAGTCAACGATCTATTTCTTACGCAGAGTTATTGACTGAGGTAAAAAAATTCGCTAATGTTTTAAAATCACTTGGGATTCAAAAAGGTGACAGAATAACAATTTACCTACCAATGGTGCCTGAATTGATAATATCCATGTTAGGATGTGCACGTATTGGTGCTATTCATACAGTAGTATTTTCAGGTTTTAGCTCAACTTCATTAAAAGATCGTATTGAAGATTCAGAATCAAAAATTGTTATTACTGCAGATGGTGGTTTTCGTAAAGGTAAGATTATCAAATTAAAAAAAATAGTAGATGAGGCTATATCAGAAATAAGATCTGTTAAGCATGTAATAGTTTTTGAACGAGTTAAAGAGAAAATTACATTAAATGAAAAAGATCATTTATGGTCAGAATTAATGAATCATGCATCTGATCAGTGTGATGCAGAAAAATTAGAAAGTACTCATCCACTTTACATACTTTATACATCTGGAACAACTGGAAAACCTAAAGGTGTTTTACATGGTACAGGTGGGTATCTTACACATTTACATTCAACATACAAATGGGCATTTGACATTAAAGATAGTGATATTTATTTTTGCACTGCAGATATTGGTTGGGTTACTGGACACAGCTATGTAGTTTATGGCCCACTATTACATGGTGCTACACAAGTAATGTATGAAGGTGCACCAGACTATCCTAATATATCTAGAATGTGGAGCATAATTCAAAAATATAATGTAACAATATTTTACACAACACCAACTGCATTACGAATGTTTATGAAGTTTGGAGATGAAAAACCAAACTCATTTGATTTATCAACTTTAAGATTACTTGGAACTGTAGGTGAGCCAATAAATCCTGAAGTTTGGAAATGGTATTTTGATATTATTGGAAAAAAACGTTGTCCTATAATTGATACTTGGTGGCAGACAGAAACTGGTGGAATGATGATTTCTTCTTTACCTGGAATAGAATCAAACTCATTGAAACCAGGTTCTGCTACAAAACCAATTCCAGGTGTAAGTCTATCTGTTGTAGATGAGGATGGAAGAGAAGTAAGCCCTAACACAAAGGGCTCATTAATAATCAACAATCCATGGCCTGGAATGTTAATGACACTTTGGGGTGATGATGACAAATACAAAAATGTCTATTGGTCAAAATTTGAAAACAAGTATTATCCTGGTGATTATGCTATCTGTGATTCTGATGGTTATTTTTGGTTGCTTGGACGATCTGATGATGTGCTAAAAATTGCAGGGCATAGAATTGGTACGGCAGAACTTGAAAGTAGTTTAGTTTCTCATGATTATGTTGCTGAATCTGCTGTATGTGGTGTTCCTGATGAAATTAAGGGTGAATCAATTATTGCATTTATAGTTTTAAATGAAGGAGTAACTATATCACATGAAAAACTAATGGCAGAATTGAAAAATACTGTGAGGAATAGTGTTGGTGCGATTGCCATACCACAGGAATTTTACATTGTAACAAAACTGCCAAAGACACGTAGTGGCAAAATCATGCGTAGACTACTCAAGGCAATTGCAAGCAAGGAAAAAGTTGGCGATGTAAGTACACTGGAAGATGGTGCTGCAGTCACTGAAGTTCAATCTGCATTCGAAGACATACAAAAATCGATTAATACTTCAGATCGCTGAGCTTTTGTAGTACAATACAGTAATGATTCCGATGAATGATCCTCAGTGTAATTTATGTTCAAGAAAGTTATCAGAACATACGTATCAGGAATCACTTGATTGTGCAATGAAATTAATCAAAGGTGGAAGAAAAAAACTTGGGATGAGTCAACACAAATTAAGGCAATCCATGTCATAAATCGTCACTATATTATTATCTCTTAAAATTCTGATTGATTTATACCATATGGTTATGATAAAACTAGAACAGAACGACGATGCAAAAATTGCCAAAAATTATTGTATGTTTTTGAAGTAGGTAATTTTTGTATAGATTGTGCCAGAAAAGAACTAAAAAAATAATCTAAAACCATTTTTCTAGAGTCTGACTTTTCTTCTCTAGACTCTTTTTCAATCTGTTTAGTGATGAGTCTACTCTGTCACGTGAGAAACTTCTCTCATTAGATAAATAGTCTGTAACACCATCAAAATCAATTTTACCAAATTCAATTTTATCGACTTTGGCAGTTTCAGGTTCTAAGAAGATCTTACGTATTGCATTAAAATCAATCTGTTCTAGTTGCTCTTGAATTTGTCCAATATCTTCCAATCTTTTATTTTCTTTTATCATTTTAATTGCAGTTTTAGGACCAATTCTTTCAAATCCATCTGGATTAAAATCAGTTCCAATTAAAATTCCAACATCAATAAGCTGCTCTCGTGTAATTCCAAGCTCATCTAGATTTTTTTGGTAGTTAATGATTTCTGGCTCAATTTCGATATACGTATTTCTATTAGGAAGTTTTCTCCTTCCGCTGTTTGTAAAATTTCTAACTAGATTTTTTGCTCCAAATAATATTGAATCAAAATCTTGACTTGCTGCAACATCAGCTATTCCATTTTTTGTAAGAAGTGCAGCTGTTGCCTCACCTTCAGATGGTGCTTGAATATGTGGAATTCCAAATAAATCTAAAAGATGTTTTGAATCATCAACCATTCCATCTCTCATCGATGTTGTTTGCTGTGCATATTTCCTTGCATCTTCCATTTTACCTTCAGATAATGCTCATTCATATTTTACAGTGGCATCTTTTTTGATACTCTTTCTATGTTCAATCTCTGCTGATTTTAGTGATGGAGGCTTTCCATCAAAAACATATACCGGTTTTATTCCCAGTGATAAAAAATTTATGTTTCTGTAGAATAGTCCTGTCATATGACTAGTAACACGACCTTGTGAATCAGTAAGTTGAAGACCGTCAGGACCACGAATTATTGCTAGAAATTGGTAAATTGCATTGTATGCATCAATTGCTACAATCTTGTTTGTAAATGCTTCAAGTTTTGTTTTTTCACGAATTAATAGTGGTTTTAGATCTAATCCCATATTATGATATAATATTCCCAGTTTTTGTGTTTAGTGTTTTAATCGATTCACTATTTTAGGGCATAATGTTCGGTATTGTGTCGGGATAGCCAAGCTTGGTTAAGGCGGACGCCTCGAAATCTCATTACAGGATAGCGTCTGTGCATTGCACGCGGGGGTTCAAATCCCCCTCCCGGCGATTCTAATCTTAGAATTGATTTTTTTAGTAGAATACTGTTTAATCTCTTATACTATTTCATAATTTCATTTTAGTTTAATATACCAAGTTAGGCACTAGTAAAGTCTTATTAGGCACTAATTTATATGGACATTGAAATTGGTTTACATAAGGAAAAAAAATGTAAAGAATGTTGATTATTTGTATTTAGTAAAAAGTAAATGGGACAAAATACACAAGACATCTAGACAAGAAACTATCAAGTATTTAGGAGCAATTGACAATGTCACACAGGATGATATCCCAGAGGAGTATAGGAATAATCCTAAGATTCAGGCATTTTTACTGGAAAATACTACAAAGGACAGGGAAAAAAGAGAAAAGATAATTGAAAAATTACAATTACAGATATTTACGTGTCTTACGGAAGGAGATCTAATTGGAGCCAAAAAAGTTTACATTGGATTCATTAATGCTAATTCACTTGATCAGTTTTTTGAAAAGATTCTTAATCCAGTTATGGAAAAAATTGGAGATATGTGGTCTAATGGCATACTTTCAGTTGCAACTGAGCATGTTGCAAGCAATATAGCCCATAGCCTGGTTAAAATCATACTACAAGAAAAGAAACGTAAAGGAAGCAATGGAAAAATTATTATCACAACACCTGTTGGTGAAGAGCATAATTTAGGCTGTGGTGTTGTGGAGAGTTATTTGGCAACAAAAGGTTTTACAACATTTAATTTGTCACCATCAACCCCTGCAGAATCAGTTTTGAATTTTATGAAAAGTACATCCCCAGATGGTGTTATAGTATCGATTACATTATCTGAGAGTATACCTGCTGGCCAACGATTAATCAAGAAGATTAGGGAATTCAATAAAAAAATTCCAATATTTGTAGGTGGTCAAGCTTTTAACGATAGAACTAAGGCAAAATTTGATGCGAGTATCATCGACAGTAATCATTCACTAATTAAATTACCACAAATTCTAAAAAAATCTAAAAAAGTTAGCACTATTCTAATAAATTAACACTAGAGATATATATGATGGAGACCGAAATAGTGTATGGGAGCATCATGTAAAGGAATCTGTTTACAATTGAAGCACAAGTCAATTCCTAACTCAAAGAAATATCAATTTGGATTAAAACGTTGTAGCTGGTGCGAAGTTTTCATGTCTACGGAAGAGATTAGATGTCCATGCTGCAAGATGATATTGAGGACAAAATCAAGAAATAAGAAAAAATATACTGGTGTCACTGATCCAAGCAATAAACTAGGTAATAACTTCTCAATAGCATAGATAAACTACAACGATGGTAGCATTATGTCATGAACAAACATCCAGTTGTAATTGTAGGAGCCGGAGTAGGTGGGCTTTCAACTGGTTTACTATTGGTAAATAAAAATATCAATGTAGAAGTATTTGAGAAAACTAAACAAGTAGGTGGAAGGACATCCTCAATTTCATATAAAAATCACATTTTGGATAACGGCTTTCATATAATGCCATTTTATAAAAAATCGGCAATTTACCAAGTAATGAAAGAGGCCAATATAGAATCACGATTAAAGTTAGCAATAGTCAGTAATATTGCATTTTATGATGGTACTGGCTTTCATAAGTATCCTAAAGGAATTTTAGATATTTTGCAGATGTCATTAATTCCATTCAAAAGTAGGTTGTCGTTGCTGAAGATTCTATTACCAATGGCGTTTACTGATATGAAAAAAACTGAAGATCTTGACACAACACCACTGACTGAAGTTACAAAAAAATTAGACATTCATTCAAAACGTTTTTTTGATGCAGTCTGTATGTTAGCATTTGCTGATACTACAGATCATATTTCACTGGGTGAATTTGCCAGAACAATTATTCGTGCAAATCCATTCAAAGGTGGAACAAGTGAATTTGCATATCCTGACATGGGAGGGTATGATAAAATTTCTCAAGTCATGGCAGATTACATAGTAGAAAAAAAGTCTGAAATTCATTTAGGAAAATCTGTGAAAAAAATTTTAATCTTCAATGGACAAGTTAGAGGTATTACATTAACAGATGGCACAAAAGTAGAAACCAACTGTGTAGTTATTTCATATCCAGCATACCATGCAATAAATCAATTATTTGATGAGGGAGTATTTGATCAAGATTTTATCAATCATATAAATAGACTAAATAAAACAACATCCGTAGTTGAAGTTCATTTTGCTTTATCACAACAAATCGATTCTAGGCAGGTTGTTTTTCCAGTTGGAAAAGATTATGCATCAAAAGGAATTTTCTTTATTTCAAATATAACACCATCTGTTTCACCTCCAGATGAACATTTGTTAATTGTTGGAACTCCAGTAAAACCAGAAGAGACAGATAATCCATCTCGAATAAAAGAAATTGTCGAACAAATGAAAAAAGAACTTTCTGAAATATATCCAGAATTCAATACTGTATTACTTTGGGAAAGAGCTATGGCATGGAAACTTGTTGAGGCAGTAGTAAAAGAACCAGGATTAGTTTGGAAAAACAAAATGCCACATTCTGTAGAAAATGTGAAAGGATTATTTTTTGTAGGTGATTCAACCATTAGTTATGGAATAGGAACTGATTCTGCAGCCCATAGCTCAGTTTTAGCTCATTCAAAAATAATGGATTTTTTAAATGAATAGTTTATCATGCTGAATTGTTTTTAGAATAGTTAACAAATTCATCCATAACTTTTTCCATATGAATCTGAATTCTTTTCTTTGCAAAAAACCCAATAATTTTCAGACTTCCATGAAGAATTAAATTTACTTTAATAGTAATTTTTGTTCTAGAGCCATTTTTTTCATATGTTTCATCAAAACAGGTATCTTTAGCTTGACCATCAAGCATTGTAACTATATGACGATTTGGTTTAATTACTATGTGTTCTGTTAGAATTGTTGCAGTTCTTTCTAAGAAGTTCACTTTTTCTTTAATTATTGTTTTATTTGTTTTGCTATCAATTATTTCAAGGCTTTTGAAATATTTTGGAAGTACTTTTGTAAAGTTTTCATAGTCTGTACTTATTGCAAAAATTAAGTCCCTATCTACATCCACAATTTTTGTAAATTGAAATCTTACCATGACATGATTTATTTTATTAGCAATTAAAATTGTTAATGTTGTACAAAAATTAGCACTAGTATTAGTAATAGGCACGAGTTTATATATTAAATTACGGCAGAATCGTTATTGAAGAAAGTTGTTGGCATTTTGGCAAGTATTATTCTTGTAACTGCATTTGTTGGCTTTGCTGAAGCTGCAAATGTGCCTGAATGGGTAAAAAATAATGCAGGTTGGTGGGCAGAAGGTGCAATAGACGATAAGGCATTCGTTACAGGAGTACAATTTTTAATTGAGGAGGGAATAATTAGTGTTCCATCATCAACACTTTGAGCATCATCTTCTGATACTTTTCCTGAATGGGTAAAAAATAATGCAGGTTGGTGGGCAGAAGGTGTAATTTCAGAGAATGACTTTCTTAACGGAATTCAATATTTAATAAAAATGGGTATTATGCAAGTTAGTGCAAGTTCAGTTGGTGATGATATGACTCAGCCTTCCCAATATCAACCACAAGAAACTCAAACGCCAAAAGCATCTAGTCAGAGTGGTGATGTAACATTAGATGAGATGCTTTTAGTTTGCCAAAATGAAGAAAATGCCAGATTAGTTAGAGATTGTGAAAAAGAAATCAAGGATGATTATAATCTAAATAAATACAAAGCAAATAGTGAATCATATCAAGTTGGACCAATTACATATTATTATGCTGCTAACTGGCAAGAAGAAAAACGAGGAACTGTTAAACAGTATAACAATATTGCATATACAGCAACAGGTCAAGCACTATTAAACCTAAAATTACTCGCTGAAAATACAGGTTCTTCCAGTAATGTAACTATGATGTGTACCAGTCCAGCAATTTGTAACTATAATGTTTGGGATGGTGGTCACAAATGGGTTAATTCTGGCTCAGACTTTACATCTGGTAATGTTGTGCTAAAACCAGGTCAGAATAGATTCCTTGAAATTCTGTGGGGACCAGCAATAGGTTATGGAAGTTATGAAGATTTTTTGTATGACTCTGGAAAGGAATACTATTTGAGAATAGGTGAGCCATTTGGAAAATTGGATCTACCACTAAATCTTGTGCTAGTACCATAGTATTTGAATCACGAATGATTTTTTATGACTGATATAATTTGGGGCACAGCTACAAAAATTATTGATGTTGATAAATTTGAAATGAATATTACACATAGGAAAGAAGAAAACAAAAATAGTTATGCAGATAATGAAGTAGTGATTTTTACGGAAATTGATATTATGAGTATATCTGGAGATCCTGGTATGAGAACAATCACACAAATTGAAGATGCAATACAAGACAAATTTCTCAAATGTGAGATTGAGTCACGCTCTAACGATGGTATTTTAACTTGTAAAGTATTCCATTCCGGTGCAGGTGGATATTAGTTGAAAAAAGACTGGAGTCCAGTTTACATTAAGAAATACCAAAAATGTTCATATCTTGAAAAGCTTGTGTTGGGTGTTATACCTGCAATAATTCTCAAAAATGCGATTTCCAAAAAATCATGCAAACAGATTTCTGAAAAAATCATACAATTACATCAAATGTCAAAGTATGGTACAAATTCAAAACATATTGGTGTGTCTCTTAATTCACATCTAAATTCTAAGGATCTCTATTTTGAAAAAACAAGACATCTTGATGAAAAACTTAAACATGTTTTTAGTGAGACTGAAGATCCACGATTTACAATGCATAATTTACTCTCAGTGGCATTTGATAAACAAATTTCACCAGCCAGAGAAAATGGGAATCTATACTCCAATGGTATTTTTAGAATTCATGACTGTAATGATTCGTTCCACGTTCATCGAGATAATGCGAGTTTTGAGGCATGTGGTTTCAACGTTGCAAAACTGACGAATCAACTATCATCTGTTTTGCATTTACAAACTGCATCATCAGGAGGAGAATTGGTTTTGTATCAAAAAATTTGGAAAAGAGATGATGAAAAATTTCGATTTCCAGATTTTGGATATTCAAAGGATGTTATAAGTAATAGTGAGTTTATAAAAATTAAACCAGATATCGGTGATGTGATTATTATAAATCCAATTCATTACCATGCCGTATCTAGAGTAGTAGGTGTATTACAACGAATTAGTGTAGGGTTTTTTTTAGGTCAAGCAACTAAATCTACGTTATTCTGTTGGTCTTGATTAATTAATAAAAATCTCCATTGTATCATATTTCTTTATGTTTTGCATTACATCTTCCAAAATTGTAGACGAATTAATTTCAATATCTTTGGATGACTCGAAAATTTTTAACCTAAATTCTGTATATGCACCTGAAATTCCTGATAATCTGACAAGATGTTCTTCATGCATTATCCCAAGCACTTTAAATGGAATTTTTATACCAACATTACTATTTGTTGATTTTATAACTAGTTTATAGCTTTTTTCATGGAATATTGCTTTACCGTAAAGATTTTCTTTCGATTTATTTGTAATTTTAACTTCAAATTTTAGGGGGGGTTTTGGTTTTTCCATACAACTTAGTGAATTTTTGAATATATTAACGCAAAATTATAGAGGGTTATGTTGGCACTATGGCTAGAAAATTATGCCAATTAAATCCTCTAGACACACAGTGAAGTTATGGAGAAAATAAAATATCTAATTCTGATTATCACAATAGGTGTAATGATATTAATTCCATCAACAGCGTTTGCACACAAATTGATTCCTACAGATGATACAAATATTTCAATTGATGCTTCATTACAAATTCCTGATCCTAGTATTTCTTGGGCAATGTATGAAGAAATTAATGGTGACATTCGATATTATTCCTTTTATGGAAAACAAGGAAATTCATTTTATGCTAGTATCGTAATTCCTAATCTTGAAAACCTTGAAAATTTTTCACCATCTATTGCATTTATTGGTGTTGAATCACATCTAGATTTAATTGAAGAATTTAAAATTCTAAAACCTACTAAGGATTTTGATTATTCATTACCTGAAGGTTTTGATGCATATGTTTTTGATTATAGAGGATTAATTCCTTCCAAGGAATTTTATGAACCATTTGGACAGATTACATACTGGGAACGACAAGAAGTTTCATTTGATTTTCCTGTAGATGGTACATACTATCTAGCAGTTTTTGATAAAAAAGATAATAGTGGAAAATATGCACTTGCTATAGGAACAATTGAAGATTTTTCGGCATATGATTTTTTTACAATTTTACCATATGCATGGTTGGAATCAAAATTATTTGTTAATGATTACTTTTCAGCAGTTATTGGTGTTTCTATATTTATTGCTGTATTGACCCTTATTGGATTCGGAATATACAGAAAATTAAAAAATAGGAATTAACTGAACTCTTTTATTTAACATTTTTTGAATTATATTTATGAAAGTTTGTGCGGGTAGAGGTACATCGTATCTAAATGGTAATTCATATGAGGATTGTAAAAAAATAGCTGAAACCATTAATGAAAAATTAAAACCTCAAATAAAACAAAATGGAAAATTGATGTGGTCTGATCTACTAGATGAGGTTGACCATGATGAATTAGTCTACAAACTAGTTCTGAAATATTTGCGTCGTGACGGTTTTGATATTGGGAATTATGAAAATCCTCAGATTACACAAAGAGAAATCTAGTTATTATTTTTATTTTTTGATATTTGTCTTGATAAAATGAATGGTGTTAAAATCAGAATTGGAATTGTAATTGCAATGAACAGTGTTTGAAGTTCTGTTATGGCTATTGTAAATGCAACAGCACTAGTTGCACCTACAAATAACGAAAGAAATGAACCTACACATGTAGGACATGCAATAAATAATCCAGTAGTTGCACCTATACTTCCTAATCCACCTGTCTTTTTTGTTATAGATATAGCATTTACTGCTAATGCAGTGTTTGCTGCTACAAGATATGAAACAGTAACCTGTAGAACTAGATTTATAGGAATTATTTGTATTCCAATATGTTCTGTTAGATACGCAACAAATTTTGGCATATATCCTACCGGTCCACAACATGGAGTAACATGTGCTGATGGAATTTCAGCCCCATAGTGATATGAAAATATCACCTCTGGTTGGTAAACTAATATTCCTGACGTCATTGAAAAGAAAAATCCATAGATGACAAATGTTATGATAAATGTCTTTGTGGCTCTCTTATCGATAGTAAAATTACAAATCATTGATATTGCAGTTTGATTTCCTGACGCAGCGATTCTTTTTTGATATTTTCTTAATCCAAGTCCTATTACACCCAGAGATATTGTAAGTAGAAAATAAAATGCGATTCCAAGTCGTTCAATAGAATTTATTGCATCAGGTGTAATTCCTGGATTTTCAAATCGCGAGTATATTAAAAATAAAATTGCTATTGACAAAAAACCTAATACAATTAACCTTCTATCATTATGATTACTTGATGTAGCCTGTAATTTCATATTGGTTCATTCCATTTGTTCAATATATTTTTAAGAAATCAAATATCAATTTAGTTGGTATGAAAATTGATGAGAATCAAGATTTAGATTACGATGTGGTCAGGATTACAAATTTGGGATTTGTTGATCCGTATGGTAACGAAGGTTTAATCGTTTTAAAATCTGATAATAATAAAGAATTTCACATGCGTGCATTTTCAGGTGAAGTTTCGCGTCATATTGCAAGTTTCATGGATGGTGATCATGATTCTGTTCCAACCATCTATAAGATGCTAGAAGATATTTGTGAACAAAATGAGCAAGTTCTTGTTAAAGTAAAAATTTATGATAGCGGTGATGCATTACGTGCAAACCTCTATCTTTCTGGAAAACAAGATTTGGTTCTAAGAAATTATAGGGCATCAGATGCAGTTGCATTGGCTGTATACTATAATATTCCAATCTTGGTAAGAACTACACTACTACAAGATCCTATAGAAAATTTTTCTAAGTAACTATCTCATCTAGCCTATCTTCATCAATTGCTTTGTTAATTTCCATAGCAATACGTCTTCCAATTCCAAATGTTGTTCCATACTGATATTTTGTATATGGACTTGTTGTGGCAACAATTGGATTACCTGGAACTCGTAATGAAACATCATACACTATTAATTCAAGATCTTTTGTTATTACACTTTGTAACGAGAATGGACCTATAATTCCAGGCGAATATTCTTTTTTCACAGCTTTCACAAACTTGTCGCCCATTTTTAGTACCTTATCTAATAGCGATTCACGAATACTAGCTGGTGTATGCCCAACTTCTATGTTTTGAAGTCCAACGTCCATCTCTAACTGTTGTTTTGCAGGTAGTGCATTATAATCATGAATATTAGTTTGTAATCGACGTTCTATCCCAATGAAATCAACATTTTCAGAAATTGGCGTATAAAAATAATTGAAATTAAGATAAGTTCCTATTGCAAGTTCTTCAATACTAGATTCATTCAAATCTTTTCTTGAAATCATTCCACTTTTTATTTTCTCTTCAGATTTTTTCTTAAAATCAGAATATGATGAAACTGTAAAGAATGCCCGTTCAAGTTTTCTATTTTTTTCTTGGACCTTAACAATTGCAGGTTTATTGATAAGTTTTGGGTTCTTGAATATTTTGGGATATTTTATACCAGCCTTTTTAAGCAAATAATACTGATTCTTTTTGTTATATCTCTCCTCAGCTTGAAATAATGCTCTATTTCCAAAAATTGGAATTTTCAGTTTGTTCTCTAGTATACTATACCCCAGATATGCTGTCAGTGAACGATGTGGTATAATGATTGTTGATGTCTCTCTAAGTTTTTTCTGGTTAGATACAGATGCAATATCCTTGAATGACTTTAGAACCATTATTTCATCAGCAATTCTTCCAAAACGTTGGTATGGTGTTTCTCTACCTTTCTGGCAGAAAACAACAGTATTGAGATTTTCGTCTTTTGCACCATCCATTACTTCTAATGCAGAATGGCTCCCTAAAACGCCTATACGAATATCAGAATAGTTTTTAACAATTTTTTGCATTTCTGTTCTTTTAATCATATTTTGATAAAATTAACACCGTATTTTAAATGCTTGAGATACTTTATACACACAGTATTATTTTTACGTCAAGAGTATAGTAACAAAGTGTGAACACAGAAATGGTGTTAGTTGGAATAATTTTATTTTCAGGTATGACTGCAGGTGCAGTAAAAATTTGGTTAAATAAAAGAAAAGAGAGTAAAACCAATGAAGAATTAGATAATTCTTAGGCGTAAAACAAGATCTTCTTTAATATATTGTAAAATTAGATTCAAATGTTACATGAGATTGATAATTGGAATTACTGGAAGTACAGGTGTGATTTATGGTATTCGAATGTTAGAGGTTCTTAAGAATGCAGGAGTTGAAACCCATCTAATTATGTCTGAATGGGCAGAAAAATGTACCTCAATGGAGACAAAACATAATGTGGAGTATGTTAAATCACTTGCAACAACCATTTCAGACGAAAAAAATATGGCCGCAAGTATATCTAGTGGAACTCACAAAACTGACGGAATGATTGTGATTCCATGTAGTATGAAGTCTTTATCCAGTATAGCTAATGGATATGATGAAACGTTAGTTGCCAGAGCAGCAGGTGTAACACTAAAGGAATCAAGAAAATTAATTCTAGTTGCAAGAGAGACTCCATTAACTGCAATTAATCTTGAGAATATGCTTAAGCTTGCACAATTAGGGGTTATCATAATGCCACCTGTTACAGAATTTTATACCAATCCTACATCTATTGATGCAATGATTGATCATATTGTAGGGAAATGTTTAGATCAGTTTGATATTGAGCATGACTTATTCACTCGCTGGGGCTCTCAGTAAGCAAAAAAATTTAGATTAGAACATCTCAATTATTTCAATGTCTAAAATTACTTTTGAAAAAATCATACACGCTGATGCAAAAAAAACCTTTGACGTTCTAACAGATTTTGAAAATTTTGAGAAGTTATTACCAGAATTTTATTCGTCGATTACTGTAAAATCAATAAGAGACGAAAGTTCACTAGTTGTAGAACACCTACATTTATCAGGAAGTGAATTTGTTATAATGGCTAAACATTTCATTGAGGAGCCAAAACAGCATGAAATGAGAGTTATTGGTGGAGACATTAAGGGAAGCTACATAACTGAATCAATTATTCCAATCAAAGGTAATGATTTGTCACATTCAGAAATTAAGCTCATCATAAACGCAGAAATTAAGATTTCACGAGGGTTGAAAGATACTTTCAAAAAACCTGATTACAAGAACGAATTAGAAAAATTATATCAGAAATTTATTGATGTTATTGAAAATTAATTATTCTTTACTGTCTTTGAATTTTTTCAATTCCTCGTCGGCTTCTATTTCGCCTTTTTTGTATTCACCTTTTGCTTTTCCAAAAGTTTTAGCCAATTCTGGAATTTTTTTTGCCCCAAAAATGAAAACAGCTGCTATAATAATTATAAAAATCCATTCTTGACCCGCAATGAAATTTGCTAGATTAAACAACATTTGTTTCTAATCCTCCGTTTTTCAATTTAAGTCTTGATGGTCTGACGTTCTTTACGCTCAACTATGAACATGCCTGCTAGGTATAGCCCTATCATTGGTCCCGCAATAAACCACATTGTTACTCCACTTCCATCTGGTGTAATAATTGCACCAAAAATAACAATAGCAACAATTGCATACCTGATATTTTTCCTCCAGAATTTTGTATCAGTCATTCCTGATTGACTAATTGCATACATGATTAGCGGTAATTGAAATGAAATTCCAAATGCTAACAGAAATTGTAAAATGAAACTAACAAAATCCATGATGTTTAGAAATGTTACAAGTCCTGCGGACTCACCGTATTTGTAAAGGAAGTCAAGAATATATGGGATTACTAATGTATATGCAAAAATACATCCCGATACAAATAGCGCTATCGAAGGAATTGTTATTGTTCGTCCAACTTTAATTTCAGCTTCTTTTAGTGCAGGTTTTAGAAATGCAGTAAATTCTCTTATTATTAACGGCACACTTGCAACGATTCCTACAAGAGCAGCAATGTAAACTTGTGAAAAAAATGCTTGTCCAGGAGCAGTTTGTATTAGTTGAACTTTATCAGGAACAAGTTCAGCTCTCATTACATTTGTTATTTGAGCTGCAATGTTATCCAATGGTTCTGGATATGGGTAATATAGAGTAAGACCAAAAATTTCAAATGATACTGCATGAAATGTAAGTAAAAATATTGTAACACCACCTATGGCAATCACAATTTTGATAATTCTACGCCTTAATTCTTCTAAATGTGTGTTAATCTGACTAAGTTCTGACATCCACAAATCCTATTTAATAACTCTAGAAAAATGTTTCATGTTGGTATAGGTAGTAATTTTGCTTCAGGAAATCCCCATTTTTTTAGCTCTTCTTGTGTTGTATCATGAATTTCAATGGTAATAACAGTGGTGACGTCGAGTGATTCTTCTAATTCCTTAGCTAGTTTAGAAATATCTTTACTATCAAAGATCTCTTTTGAACCTTCAAGAAATATTCTCTCTCCTTTTTCTGTAGTGTCGCCACCATATCGTTTCTTAAGGAATTGTGTAATGGATGGTAGTTCGTCTCTATCAAAATTATTATAATAATACACTAAGCCTTTTTTGGTTTCATAGTTATGAGGGGTTCCATTTCTATACAGAAATACTCCAAAAAATTTTGCATCTTCATCATCACCTCTAGTACATTTTATATCCCAATTCAGAATGTTATCTGGATTATAGGTTAATTTTTCAACTTCTTCATATGTTAATTTCCAGTATCTGAATCTAGTCATCACATTGAATTCATACCACCGTTATAAAATCAATTCTATAGTTGAATTAAGTATAATTCTAATAATACTAGTTTTAATCAAAATTGATGGCCGATTATGTTGTTAGTGTTATAATTGAAAATAAACCTGGAATTAGTGATCCAGAGGGTGAGACAATATTAAACGATCTTGTTTTGAAAGGAAAGAACACAAGCATAAAAAAAATCCGTTCTGGAACAATCTTAAAATTTTCAATTACTGAAAGAAACGAATCAACAGCAAAAATCAGAGTTTTGAATATTTGTGATGAAATGCGAATTTACAATCCACTTGTAAGTAAGGTAACTGCAACTGTAGAAAAATCTTAATCGTTTCTAATACTCTTAATTGTACCATCAACTAATAATTGATCTCTGAGATAGCTTGCAAGATCTGTTTGAGTTATTACCCCAACTAGTTTATCATCTTCAAGAATTAGTAATCTCCTAATATTGTTGTTGAGCATTTTTTGAACCGCATTTTCTATTGTTGTAGTTGGTCCAACTGAGCGAAATTTGTAAGACATTATATCTGAGATTGGAACATCACTAGATTTTTTGTCTTCTGCTGCAATTTTACGAACAAAATCACTTTCACTCAGCACACCTACTGGCAGTCCTTCATCCATGACAACAAGAAAACTGATATCTTTTTCATTGATAATCTTGGCTGCATCTTGTGCAGTCTTGTCTTTTTCAATGGTTATAACATTTTTTTCCATTATATCACGAATTTGTCCCATAATTATTCAAGTGGATTTCTGAAATAAAAAGATGTCATCTGATGAATTTTATACCTCTTATTTGAAGATAAATAGTGAAAGTCGGGGTTATTGTTTTTCCTGGCAGTAATTGTGATCGTGACATGTATCACGTTTTGACTGATGTATTTAATTTAAAAACAGAGTTTTTTTGGCATGAAAAAAATCTTCCAAAAAATATAGACGCAGTAGTTTTGCCTGGAGGTTTCTCATATGGTGACAGATTACGTGCAGGAGTAATTGCAGCAAATAGTCCAATTATCGCGGATGTAAAAAAAATGGCAGAAAAAGGAATTCCAATCCTGGGAGTTTGTAATGGGTTTCAGATTTTAGTAGAATCTGGATTACTCCCTGGAGTCTTACTCAAAAATGAATCTTTGAATTTTATGTGTGAGTGGACTAATTTAATTGTGAAAAACAATAAAACACCATTTACTAACAAACTAAAACTAAATCAGAAAATCCCAATACCTATTGCAAATGGTGAGGGACGATACTATGTAGATAAAAAAACTCTTAAAAAATTAAAAATGAATAACCAAATAGTATTTTCATATGAAAATAAGGTAAATGGCTCAGTGTCTCAAATTGCTGGAGTATGTAATGAATATGGAAATGTTGTGGGAATGATGCCACATCCAGAAAGAGCAGCTGAACAAGAGATAAATCAAATCGATAGCAAGCCATCTTCATTAATCTTTGAGTCATTGATTCAAACAATTGGTGCAAAAAATTGAGTTTTCAAAAACACGAAAAATTACATATAAGACAGAACATAAAGCGTGATTTGACCAAAACTGAGTTGCAAGTATTAGCAGCTGAATGGTCTGAGCACTGTTCGTACAAATCATCAAAAAAACATCTACGAATGCTTCCCACTACTGGACAAAATGTAATTGTAGAGAAAGGTTATGATTCTGGTGTTCTAGATGTAGGCGATGGTTATGTTGTTACAGTTCATATTGAAAGTCATAATCATCCCTCTGCAGTTGAACCATTTGGAGGGGCTGCAACTGTTGTAGGAGGTGTAATTCGTGATATTTTGTCTGCAGGAACAAGACCAATTGCACTTTTTGATGGATTACGGTTTGGTGATATAGAAAATGATGTACATGCAAGATGGTTATTCAAAAACGCTGTTGCAGGAATTGCAGATTATGGAAATTGTCTTGGAATTCCTACAATTGGTGGTGAAGTTGAATTTGATACATGTTACAAAAACTATGCATTAGTTGATGTTGCATCTGTTGGATTTGGTAAAAAATCAAAACTGATAAAAAATCACGCAAATATTGGTGATTTGGTTTTATTAATTGGAGGTTCAACTGGACGTGATGGTGTCGGTGGTTCTCAATTTGCATCTGATGCATTAGAAGGAGAAGATCGTTCTGCTGTTCAAATTCCAGATCCTTTTATTGAAAAATTGATTATAGAGGCAATCTTAGAAGCACGTGATGAAAAATGCATTAACGCAATGAAAGACTTGGGCGGTGGTGGACTTTCATGTGCAATATCTGAAACTGCTGAAAGTCTAGGAATTGGAATCGAATTAGATGTACAAAATGTACATCTTCGTGAATCAGATTTATCACCAGATGAAATAATGATATCTGAATCACAAGAGAGAATGCTAGTTATTACAAGTCAAAAAAAATTTTCAAAATTAAAACAAATTTGTAAAAAATTTAGAATACAGTGTTCTGTAATTGGTAAGGTAAAAAAAGATAAAATGATGTGTGTAAAAAATGGTAATGAAACACTTGCCTTACTTCCCGCAGCCTTTGTTGCACGTGGTCCATTAGTTGATAGACCAAAATCTAAACCAAAATATCTGTCAAAAATTCCCTCTAGTCCAAAGAAAAAAACACAAAAATCACTTTCAAAAATCCTATCACAGTTACTTTCCTCCCCAAATATTGCAAGCAAACATTGGGTGTTTCGTCAATATGATCACGAAGTGGGAATCCGTACTGTAGTCAAACCTGGATTTGATAGCTCCGTTCTGCGTTTAGATAATGGTAAGTCATTATCTGTCAAAATAGACGGGAACCCAAAACATTGCTATCTTAATCCTAGATATGGTGCAATAGGTTGCTTTGAGGAGGCATGTAGAAATGTTGTCTGTAGTGGTGCAAAACCAATAGGAATGGTTGATCACCTTCAATTTGGAAATCCAGAGGATCCTGAAATATTTTGGACATTTATGGAATCAATTGAAGGTATAACTGATTATGCAAAATCAATGAACATACCATGTGTTGGTGGAAAGGTAAGTTTCTACAATGAAACTAATGACGGTCCAATCAAACCAACTCCATTAATTGGTGTCTTAGGATTAATAGACAAGTCCCCACTGTTACCAATACCACCTACAAAAAATGATGTAATTGTGCTAGTTGGTGATACTAAAAATGAACTTGGTGGTTCTGAATATTACGAGTACATTCATAATTTTATTGGCGGTTCTGTGCCTCAAGTAGATATTACTACATCAAAGAGAAATATGAAGTCAGTACTTGCATTGATTTCAAAAAAATTAGTAAAAAATGTACATGACTGTTCAAAAGGTGGACTTGCTATTGCGTTATCGGAATTATGTATATCTGGAAAAATAGGCTGCACTGTTAATTTGAAGAAGGTATCTGGTATGTCATCTGAAGAATCTTTATTCTCAGAAAGTCATTCAAGATATATCTTGATAGTTGAGAAAAAAAATCTAAAACATGTTAAAGCGTTACTATCAAAAAGTAAATGTCAGTTCTCACAAATTGGAATCTTCTCCGGCGATCAGATCATGTTTGAATCTTCAACAAAACCAGTTTTGAAACTAAGAGTTGATAAGGCGGAAAATCTCTATCTAAATTCATTGGAGAAGATTATTCATAATGGTTAAAGAAAACTGCGGTGTAGTAGGTATTTTCTCTAACAATGATGTAAATGTAATTCCAATGGTAATTGATTCACTTCGTGCATTACAGCATCGTGGTCAGGAAGCATGGGGAATAGCTATTCCAAACAAGGCACCATTAAAAAAAATAGGTTTAGTTTCTGCCTCATCCAACGAGTTGAAAAAAATCACAGAGGAGTATTCTTCTCATTCTGCAATTGGGCATGTTAGATATTCTACTGTCGGAAAAAGTGAACTTGAAAATGCCCAGCCATTAAAAGTAAAGGATCTTTGTATTGCACATAATGGCACAATTGCAAATGTTGAAGAATTATCTAATCTTGTAGGTGGATGTACCTTTACCCCACAAAATGCAAGTGATACATTAGTTGCAGCACAAAGGTTAGTTTCGTTAATTAGCGAAAATGGTAAACTTGGAAGTGCATTATCAATATTAAAAAACGAGATGGTTGGGTCATATTGTTTTACATTTTTATCAGATGATGATGCAGTTTATGCGGCACGTGATCCAAAAGGTTTTAGACCAATGGTTTTAGGTCATAAAGAAAGCCAATCTCTTCATATAGTTGCATCTGAATCTTCTGCTCTCTCAGCAATAGGTGCAAAATTGGTTCGAGATGTAAGTCCAGGTGAATTGATCAAACTAAGTAATGATGGATTGGAAACAGAAATGTTTTCAGAACAAAAACAACGTGCTCATTGCTCATTTGAATTTACTTATTTTGCTCAACCATCTAGCAAAATGGAAGGAACTAATATCTATTTAGCAAGAAAAAGAATAGGACAATTTCTAGCAAAAAAATACCCACTAAAAGATGCAGACGTTGTAATCCCAGTTCCAGATTCTGCAAGACCAGCTGCATTAGGCTATGCACAAGAACTTGGTATTCAATTTGATGAGGGACTGTTGAAAGATCGTTATAGTAAGAAAGGACCACTGAGAAGTTTTATTGAACCTCATCAAAGTGACCGTGTTGAAATTAATCGATGGATTATTCCTATACCTGAAGTAATACACGGAAAACATGTTGTGGTAATTGATGACAGCCTTGTTAGAGGGACAAGTTCAAAAGCTATCATCAAAGCATTACGTCGTTCGGGTGCAAAAAAAATCAGCATGATGATTACATATCCCCCAATAAAATATCCATGTTATGCAGGAATTGATTTTCCATCACAAGAAGAATTAGCAACATTTACTGACTCTAAAGAATATTCTGAACAAGAAACTATTGAAAAAGTTCGAAATGACATAGGTGCTGATTTTCTTGCGTACAATGATGCAGAAAATCTTGCTAATGCTGTAGGAATTCCAACCGATTCAATGTGTTTTACATGCTCAACAGGTAACTATGAGCCATTAGGTATTGCACCTACTTTCAAATCAAGAAAAGAGATGAAAGGTGACTAAATGGAAATTGCATATGTTTTGGTTCAATGTAAAATGGCGCATGAAATGGAAGTTTTAAAGCAATTGTTAGAATTTGATTTAGTTAAAGAGGCTAAAGGTACATTTGGTTATTATGATATCTTAGTAAAAATTGAGGGAGAAGATTCCCCAGTTATTGAACAAACTATCACAAAGAAGATTAGAACAATTCCAAATGTTACAACAACTACTACAATCTCTATTATACCAGAACAGGGAAAAGAGTAGTTGGTAAAAAAAGCTCGTTCAATTGATAAAAAAGGTTTTTCAAACAAATTTTTTGAAGAATTAGACAAAGAGCATGATAATGCAAAGAATTTTGCTAAGCGTCAAAAAGAACTAAAGAAAAAGCATCAGAAAAAAGAATCTGATTAGGTCGTTCCTGCCGCACTAATAAATGCCTTAAAAGACTCTTCTGGAAATCCAGGTCTACTATTAAATTCTGGATGGAACTGAACTCCAAGGAAAAATTTATGAGATGGAATCTCTAGCATTTCCATACGTCTACCATTATCACTTTCCCCTGAAAAAACCATTCCATTTTTGTCAAATGATTCAAGATATTTTTTATTAAATTCATATCTATGCCTATGTCTTTTTGAAATTTTTTCTGAGTTGTATATTTTGTGTGCCATAGAGTTTTCTTGTATATCTATTGTATTTGCACCAAGTCTTAATGAACCACCTAAATCTGAAACACCATCTTGTTCAGGCAGTAAATCTATTATTGGATCATTAGTTTCATTTTCGATTTCAGTTGAATTTGCATTTGGAATATTACAAACGTTTCTTGCAAATGAAACTGCAGCTAATTGGAATCCAAAACATATTCCTAGATATGGTATGTTATTTTTTCTGGCAAAATTCGCTGTCTCAATTATTCCTTCTGAACCACGAGTTCCAAAGCCACCAGGTACTAATATTCCGTTATACTTACTCAGAATTTCAATATTACCATTTAGAGTTTCAGAATCAATCCATTCTATTTTTATTGGACGATTTATTGATGCACCTGCATGTTTTAATGCATGATTAACGCTTACATAACTATCAGCAAGTGTAACATATTTTCCCACCATTGCAATATTTATTATGTCACCATCTGATTCCATGGAATTTACAATATTATTCCATTTATCCCAATTTTCTGATGCATCAACATATCCAATTTTTGCAAACTTTTTGAAAACTAAATCTACTAATCCTTGTTCAAATAAAATTTGTGGTACCATAAAAATTGATTTAACATCATGACATGAGAAAACATCTTTTTCTGTTACGTTAGTAAACATTGATATTTTTTTCCTAGTTTTTTCTTGTAGTGGGCTAGAACATCTAACACATAATACATCAGGTTGAATTCCAATTCTTCTTAATTCTTGAACACTGTGCTGTGTTGGTTTTGTTTTTTGTTCACCTACAACATCAAGAGATGGAGCCAACGTCACATGAACAAAGATAACATTTTCAGAACCTTCTTCAACTTTTATTTGTCTTAAAGCCTCTAAGAATGGCAAGCTTTCAATGTCACCTACTGTACCACCACACTCAACTATTAAGATATCAAGTTTTTCGTCCTCTGCAATTTTCCTAATTTTATTTTTTATTTCATCAGTCACATGAGGAATAATTTGAACACATGCACCAAGATATTCACCTTTTCTTTCAGCATCAATTACACTAGAATAAATCTGCGCTGTTGTAATGTTATGAGATTTTGGGATATTTTGGTTAAGAAATCTTTCATAATTTCCCATATCCATGTCACATTCTCCACCATCTTCAGTAACAAAGACTTCACCATGTGCAATTGGGTTCATAGTTCCAGCATCATAGTTTAGGTATGGATCAATTTTTACACATGATACTTTTTGATTTGAAAGTTGTAACAATTTAGAAATTGATGATGAAACTACTCCCTTTCCAAGACCGGACATTACTCCGCCAGTAACAAAAATAAACTTTGTCTGCACATAATTGAAAGAATTATCCTATTTTTATTCTATTCGTTTTATTTAGTCTGGCGTTTTAATTTTTTTGTGAACTTTAAAATAGATTCTTCTATTTTTAATTTAGGCGTGTTTTCCATGATTTTGATATTGGCACTACCTACTATTACTGCATCAGCACCAATAGACACGTATTTTTTTACATCCTTTTCAGTTGATATTCCAAATCCAACTCCAACTGGCACCCCTTTAACTATTCTTTTTGCCGATTTTAGTGCATCAATTGTATATTGATGAATTTTAGTTTGGACACCAGTGGTACCAAAAACTGCAACCATGTATAGAAATCCAGAACTCGCTTTTGCAATCTTTAACAATCTATCTTTTTGTGTATTAGGCGAAACCAGAAAAATTGTATCCATTTTTTGCATTTTTGCTGCTGAAAGATATTCTTTTGATTCTTCTATTGCCATATCAGGTAAAATTAATCCATCAATTCCAGCATTTTTTGCCTTTTTAATGAATTTTTGATATCCTTGGTTATACAAAATATTGGTATAAGTCATTAGTATCAAAGGAATGTTTGTTTCTTTTCTAATTTTTTTTACAAGTGTAAAAAATTTTTCAATCTTTATTCCGTTATTTAATGAACCAGTACTGGCTTTTTGTATTATTGGACCATCAGCTATAGGATCAGAAAATGGGAATCCCAATTCAATAATATCAGTTCCGCCCTTTACAAGTCCTCTAATAGCCAACAGTGTTGTATTTTCAGATGGATATCCTACCATAATGTATGATATCAAGGCTTTCTCCTTTTTGGAATTTAATTCATTAAATTTTTCTTTTATTCTTGACATTTTTTTTCATATACTCCTGTACAATTCCAATATCTTTGTCACCACGTCCTGATAATGTAACAACAATTGATTCTGATTTTTTCATCTTTTTTGCAATTTTCATTGCATATGCAATTGCATGGGCAGATTCTAGTGCTGGTATAATTCCTTCCGTTCTTGTAAGTATCAAGAACGCATCTATTACCTCATCATCAGTAATTGCTTTGTATTTTACACGTTTTTCATCTTTAAGGTATGAATGTTCTGGACCAACACCTGGATAATCAAGTCCTGCAGAGATACTATGTGTTTCCTGAATTTGACCTTGTTTATCTTGCATCAAATATGTCATCATACCATGTAAAACACCTTTGGTTCCTGCAGCAAGTGGTGCTGAGTGATGTAATGTGTTTAAACCTTTACCTCCAGCCTCAATTCCAATTATTTCAGCATTGGAATCAATTAATGGATAAAACGTACCAATTGCATTAGAACCACCACCAACACATGCAATTACAGTATCAGGAGTTTTTTTCATTTGTTTTTTAATTTCATTACCTATAACTGATTGAAAGTCTCTAACCATCAATGGATAAGGATGTGGACCAACTGCAGAGCCTAGCAAATAGTATGTCGATTCCACATTTGTAATCCAATCTCTCATTGCCTCATTTATTGCATCTTTAAGAGTCTGAGAACCAGATTTGACTGAATGAACTTTAGCACCTAGTAATTCCATACGAAACACATTTTGTTTTTGTCTTTCTGTATCTACATATCCCATGTAAATTTCAGCTTTCAAATCAAGACATGAACAAGCCATTGCTGTAGCTACTCCATGTTGCCCTGCCCCAGTTTCCGCAATGATTCTTTTTTTACCCATTTTTTTTGCAAGTAGTGCTTGTCCAAGTGTATTGTTAATTTTATGTGCACCACCATGTAGAAGATCCTCTCTTTTTAGATAGATTTTTGCACCACCAATTTTTTTAGTCAAGTTTTTAGCCAAGTATAACGGAGTTGGACGCCCTGCATATTCAGCAAGGAATTTATTTAATTCTTTTTTGAATTTAGAATCATTTCTAATTTTCAAATAATTCTCTTCAAGCTCTTCAATTGCCGGTGCTAGAGTTTCTGGTATGTATTTCCCACCAAAATCACCAAATTTACCATCTTTTGGAATACCTATTTTCATATTGCACCAACCAAATTTTGTACAGTTTTTTGTATATCATCTGTTTTCATAATACCACTACCTACTAAATATGCATCAGCACCACATTTATGAAGAAATTGAATATCATCAGAAGTTGAAATTCCACTTTCTGATATGATTAATTTTGTTTTTTCTGTATTATGAAGAATTTCTTTTGTTGTATTTAGATCAATTTTCATTGTATCAAGATTCCTGTTGTTTATTCCTATAATGTCTGCATTGGTTTTACATGAATTTTCGAATTCTTGTTTTGTGTGTGCCTCAATTAGTACTTTAAGACCCAAATTATGACCATAATCTATCATGTCATCAATATTTTCTACTAGACCATTATCAAAAATTGATTGGATTAATAGAAAATAATCAGCCCCAATTTTTTTGGCAGCATCAATCTGAACTCTATCTACTGTTATGTCTTTCATTAGCATTGGAACTTTTACCATTTTTCTTACTTTCATAAAAAATTCTGGTGAACCATCAAACATGTAT
>CAZKZG010000074.1:0-2540 GCA_964557215.1 uncultured Candidatus Nitrosopelagicus sp.
AAAAAAAGCCCCAACTCATGTTGCAATGTTTTCCTTTCCTTTTGGAGATTTATTTGACAAAAATGGAATTACTGCATGTATTTCTATTTGGAGAAAATTTAATGATGAATCAACACCAACACAAGCAAAAATGGGTGGAAATTATCTAAATTCAATCTTGGCAACACAAGATGCAAAAAAACGAGGATTTGATGAGGCAATTCTGTTAGATAAAAATGGATATGTCAGTGAAGCGCCTGGTGAAAACATATTCATTGTTAAAAGGAATACATTGATTACTCCACCATTAAGTTCATCAGCACTAGATGGAATTACAATAAAATCAATTTTGACATTTAGTAAAGACTTGAAATTAAAGACAAAAATAAAAAATATTTCAAAAGAGGAATTAAAATCAGCCAATGAAGTTTTCCTATCAGGAACAGCAGCTGAAATTACACCAATAATAAAAGTTAACAAAAAGAAGATTGGTCAAGGTATGGTTGGAAATACAACAAAAATTATCATGAAAAAGTATAATGAAATTGTGATGAATGAGAACAAAAAGTATTCAAAGTGGGTAACGCCGGTATATTAAGATGGAATCCTCTATTTCTCCGACAGAAGCTAAAGAACAATTAAAATCAAAAAAATTTGGTGATCCTATGCGTATTGAAATTTTACACGATGCAGAAAAAACCAACATTACCGATAAAGATTCAAACATAGTTTTTGATTTGGCATATGAGGATATCAGCAATATTGTCTGGTTACTTGATGAAACACCACAGGTAGTTTTTGCAATATCAGGTAAAATTAACCATGAATTTGATGACTTTGTAACAATTTTACTTGGTTTTAAAAATAATAAAACTGCGATTATTTCATCAAACTGTGTTACATCAAATAAGAGACAAAATTGTAACGTAATTTGTACTGATGGTGAAATTTCTCTGGATTTTCTTGGCTTCAGTTTTGAAAATAATCAAAAAAACAATGTACAAAAGATTACCGAAGTAGCTTTTTTATCTAGTCAAAAAGGAATACCAATCTATCTAGAATTAAAATGAATAGAAAAATGCTTGATATCTTAGCTTGCCCCATGTGCAAACATCATCCCTTAGAAAGTATTGAACTTGAATTAAATGGTGATGTAATAGTTAATGGTATTTTGTTTTGTACATCGTGCTCTAGGTTTTATCCAATTATTGAAGAAATACCAATCATGCTTCCTGATGAATTACGTGACAAAAAGCAAGACATTGAATTTCTAAAAAATAACAAAGGTTCACTTCCTGATAAAATTACTGCCCATGGAGTACCATGGCATCTTTAGTCTAACGTCTTCTTGCTATAATGACAATCTGTAATGCCAAAATTATTGCAATAGAGGCCACTATTGGAAATAACAATGAGTTTAATTGAGAAGAACCTTCTTCCATATTGCTAACTGATGTACTAATTGTAGAGACGCTTTGATCGATGTTAGTACTTGCACTTTCTAAAGTTTGACCAAAACCTGACGTTTCAGATTTTAAGGTTTCAAGTTCTGCTGCAGTTTCAGATAGTGACGCATTTAATGCTATTATCTGTCTTGCAATTCCACTAATATCTTGAGATAAAACATTGGTAGCTGCTGAACCATGGGAAATATTTCCTTCATCAAATGTTACCATATGAAATACATATGTACCTTCAAGTGCAGGTAAATAATCTACATAGTATAATCCCTGATGTAAAATTTCAAGTGAATCTTCTAAACTTTGAACCTGACCGTTTGGTAGATGTACATGAGATGTTCCAAGTAATTCATCAGGTTCATTTCCTATTAGTAGACCATCACTTGAAGTTTGGACATAAATTCTAAAGACATTGTTTATTGCTCCAGTTTCTGGTGCAAAGACAACTGTATTTAGTACTCGTTCCACTGGAACGTGTATCAAAGATGATGTTTGTGTAAATTTAAGCTCAACAAATTCTTTGTTTTTTCCATTCTCTGTAATTATCTCTAGAAGATAAGTTCCAAATGGTGCATTCTCAGTTGACTCTGGCCAATTCATTACAAAATAATGATATGAACCATCGTCTTTTGAGACAATTTGTTCAAAATGTATAATGTTATCATCTGGTGAAGCAAGTCTTATAATTACTGGTGAATTCTCAAGTGCTGTACCATAAACAAATAATGGCTCACCTGGTGCAAAAACTGTTCTATTGGTATTTACAACAAAGTCTTCCCCATAACTACTACTTGCTATTACAGGGCCAATAATCATACATGATATGATTATCAGAATAATTTTCATTTATCAAACGTATAGATATCTAATACATATTGATTATGATGAATAATTTTTGTCTATAATATCCATTAGGTGTGGATTCAAAAAAAAGAAAAAAGGGGGTTTAGTTTGAGTCTATACTACTATACTACGTCGATGCTTACTGATACTGTATCAGATAATGCAGATGGATTATCTACGCTCTCCCATACAAAGACAGTTGCCTCGTATGTTCCTGCGTCTGAAGGTATCCATGACAATGCTGGGCTAAATGATTGT
>CAZKZG010000075.1:0-14314 GCA_964557215.1 uncultured Candidatus Nitrosopelagicus sp.
TGCTGTTTTTCAGCCCTAAGCCGACAACTACAGCCGGAAGCTCTACCAGGCTGAGCTAAGTGGGGACTGTATTTTGACAGTTTTTTTGTATTATTAACTTTAGTTTTAGTATAAAATAAAACAAAAATTAAATATGTTTTATTATTTTCCAAACTATGACTATTCAGAAACTTCAGAGTCAGGGATATGTTTGTACACCATATTTACATGATCATAACTCAATTGAACAAAAAGACATTTGGATAAATTCCAAAAATATTGGTGACATGTATTTTGTCACTGCAACATTCTCAGAGAACAGTCAGCCTTATTTTTCCTATGCAACAAACCACTATATTCTTGCACAATTCAAGAATCATCAAAAAATTAGTACTGAAATGTCTAAAAATTTACTAGAAAACCCCTCATTCATTTTTAAAATGGATGATTTACTTTTTCAAAGGCAAACTATAGGAAAACCAAATTTCATTTCAATATATTATCTAGAATATGGCGATTCTCATGAAGATCAGACTGATGTGGCTACTCATGTTGCACGACGTGACAAAGTAGGTTATTCTGGATTTGGGCATATGGAACTTTTTTCTAGCATTACTCCAAAATTTACATTTCCTTATAGCGATAACATAGTCATAATGGAAGTTTCTAGCGAAAAAAGTCATCAGAGTGATAATAAATATTGTGAACAAACAAGACTTGATATTTGTAGAAAAGGAATAGTAATGAATAACCTCGTAAGTTTTTCACTTTTAGAGAAATTAAAATAAAAAAGAGTAAATAGTCCTCAAAATTTGGAATAATATGAGCAAACCATCTGAATTAGGTTCATTAAAAATTGGTTCCTACATATTGTTACCTGTGTCTGATCAGCCAACAGGTGATCCTTGTAAAATAGTTGAGTATGATACAAGTAAGCCAGGAAAACATGGAGCAGCAAAGGCAAGAATCGTTGGTGTGGGAATCTTTGATGGTCAAAAAAGACCTCATGTAGGTCCTGTTAGTATGCAGATTCATGTTCCACTAATCAATAAAAAAACAGGACAAATAATTTCGATTACTGGATCTGATATTCAAGTAATGGACTCTGAAACTTTTGAAACAATAGACATGGATTTGATTGATGAAGAAGTACAAGGTAAATTAGAGCAGGGTCAAGATATTGAATACTGGGATGTAATGGGAAGAACAAAAATAATGCGAATAAAAACATCCTAAATTGGATGCTAATGATGAATGGAAAAGAAATCTGATTTTTGATGAGGATTATGAGTATTGAGGCATCCAACATTTATTGATCAAAATGAAATTAGTATCTTTTTTTTCAGGTGGTAAGGATAGTTGTTATGCAATTTATAAGGCAAAAAAACTTGGGCATACAATTGAAGCACTAATTACAATAATTCCACATTCTGATGAAAGTCATCTTCTCCATTATGATAATATTACAAAGACTGAGTTACAATCTAAATCTATGAACATCCCTCAAATTATTGCAAAGTCATCATCTACAAAAACCAGTGATGAGATTTTACTTTTACATAAATTAATAAAAAAAGCAAAAAATGATTTCCAAATTGAAGGAATTGTTCACGGTGGAATATTAAGTGAATTTCAAAAATCTAAATTTGAATCAATTTGCAAGGAACTAAATTTACAATTAATTTCTCCATTATGGCATGAAAATGCATCGGTTTATATGAAAAATTTGTTAGATGAAAAATTTGAATTTATTATATCTAGTACAACTACAAACGGTTTAGATGACAAATGGTTGGGAAAAACGATTACATATGATAATCTTGAAGTTTTAGAGAGTCTTTCAAAAAAATTTAATTTCAATCTAAATTTTGAAGGAGGAGAAGCTGAGACATTCGTCTTAAATTGCCCTATATTTAAAAAACCACTAAAAATTATAGAATTTAAAAAACAATGGGATGGCTACAGAGGAAGATTTGAAATAGTGGATATTGGAGTAATTAACAATGTTAGATAATCTAAAAAACGGACTACGTTCTGCCATAAAAAAAATAGTTAGCTCATCTGGTATTGATGAAGAACTAATAAAAGAACTTGCCAAAGATGTACAACGTTCTTTATTACAATCTGATGTCAATGTGAAACTTGTTTTAGAAATTACAAAAAACCTACAAGAAAGATCATTAAATGAAACTCCACCACCAGGATTATCAAGAAAAGATCACATTGTAAAAATACTATATGACGAACTTGCAAAATTGTTAGGTAATGATACAGAATTTCATTTCAAATCGGGAAAAATTAACAAAGTTTTGATGTTAGGAATTCAAGGTAGTGGAAAAACCACAATTTCTTCAAAACTTGCAAAATTTCTTACCAAGCAAGGTTATCGTGTTGCTGTTATTGGGGCTGACACATTTAGACCTGGCGCATTAGTTCAACTGCGTACTATGTGTGAAAAATCAAACGTTGAAGTTTATGGAGAAGAAAACAATAAGGATTCAGCTAAAATTGTAAAAAATGGTTTAAAACATTTTGAAAATTCAAATCTAGACATAATTCTAATTGATACTGCTGGTAGACATAAAGAAGAAAAAGATCTTTTAGATGAGATGGTAGATATTAGTAAGGTAGCAGAGCCTGATTTAGGATTGCTTGTGATCGATGGAACAATTGGACAGCAATGTTTTTCTCAAGCTGAAGCATTTCACAAAATTATTCCCGTTGGAGGAATTGTAATCACAAAACTAGATAGTTCAGCAAAAGGTGGTGGTGCATTAGCAGCTTCTGCAGCTACTGGTGCACAAGTAATGTATGTTGGAACTGGTGAAAGAATTGATGATTTAGAACAATTTTCACCAACTAGATTTGTTGGTAGGTTACTTGGAATGGGTGATGTACAAGCTGTACTCGATTTAGCAAAGCGCCTTGAAAATGAAGCTGATGAAGTTAGAATGAAAAGAATTTCTAGTGGAAAAATGAATATGGAAGATTTCTTTTTTCAGCTAGAGGAAGTTACAAAAGTTGGTTCATTACAAAATCTTATGGAAACTATGCCTGGTTTATCAGGAATGGTTAAAGAAGATCAACTTGAACAAATGGAAACTCGCATGGATAAATGGAGATACATTATACAAAGTATGAACAAAAAAGAAAAAGCTGATCCTGATTTATTAAATGCATCTAGAATCAAAAGAATTGCAAGGGGATCAGGTTGGCCTGAACACGAAGTAAAAGAATTATTAAAAAATTATAAAAATTCAAAAAATATGATGAAGGCATCAAAAGGTCGTCAAATGCAAGGTATGATGCGAAAACTTGGACTTGGCTAATGCATAATAAAAAATATTCATACAATAGATGATTATACGTAATAATATGAAAGATGTAGGTTCAACTCAAATTTTAGTAAATAATATTTTGAAGAATTATTCATTATGTAATTATTGCATTGGAAGACTAATTTCAAAAGACTTGTCTAGAAGACCAAGTAGTAGTTTGGGAAAAAAATTTAATTTGAATGTAAAGCAATTAGCATTGAAAAAATGTTTTATTTGTAAAGATATTTTCGAAAGATTAGATCAAGTCATTGATCACATGATTGAAAATTCATCAGTATACAAATTTTCGACTTTTCTTGTAGGCTCAATCTTAAAACCATCAATTTCTGATAATGATGATTACATTAAATCAAAATTTAGGATTAGAGGTGGAATAAGTATTAAAACACAAATAAATCATGAAATAGGTAAAAAATTTGCAAGACGAACAAAATCCAAAATTAGTGAAGTTCCAGACTTAACATTTAAAATCAATTTTAAAGATGATTCATGTAGAATACACTCAAGATCCTTGTTTGTATACGGGAGATATACAAAGACAAGAAGAAATATTCCACAAAAACGGGTGTCATGTAAAAATTGTGAAGGTAAAGGTTGTATAACTTGTAACTTTCATGGATTAGAAAATTACAATAGTGTTGAAGGACAAATAACAAAATTACTTAATATGAAATATGATTCACGGCAAGTTAAAATAAACTGGATTGGTGGAGAAGACAAATCAAGTTTAATATCAGGAAACGGCAGGCCATTCTTTGTAAAAATCTTTCAGCCCCATATCAGAAAACTGAGATTTAAAAAAAGAATTACATTGGATGGAATCGAGTTACATGATTTACGACAGATTGAAACTCAGCCAAAAGACTCGGTGCCATTTAGATCAAATGTATCTATTTTTGTAAAATCAGAAATTCCACTTAAAGATAATTTACTAAAAAAATTACATTATATTAAAAAAAATCCTATAGAAATTCATAACGATGGAAAAAAAATTATTGAAAAATCCATTTATACTCTTAGATATAAGAAATCTAATCCAAATGCTGTAAAAATTTTCATGTCAATTGATGGAGGTGTTCCAATTAAATCATTTGTAGAAAAATCTAGTGTTAAGCCTAATCTTAGTGAACTATTAGAAAATAAATGCACATGTGTCCAATTTGATTTCAAACAAATTGATGTAATGTGTAATACGAACAAAAATTAACATTTTTTATAGTAATTTTTTGATATTATGTATGGATCCATTAGCACAAATTAAAGCAGCAAGAAATAACAGAATTTTAACTGAGAACATATTTGATCTAATTAATAAGCGATTTCCACTCGTTGTATCAGGAATCCAGCGTATAGAAAAAGCATCACAAATTCATTTTCCCATTTCATATGTTGATCCATCAATAATTATTGCCGATAACATTAATTCAGTTGATATAGGTATACTTTTTGCCCGAACAATTCCTGTAACTGTAAAAAACTCTGTACAGATAATAATCCAAATTTCTGCACCTCTAGTAGCTTATGGTCTTAAAGGAACAATTCATGCTGTCTTAGCTCATGAGTTTTTGCATTATCTTGAATTGGTTACTAGATTGTCAAAAATGGAAATGGTTTCTGATGAAATTTCGGGTAATCTATTTGAAAATGTTTACTCTGATACTACAAGATTATTAGAACCAAGAAGTGTTTTTACTGATAAAACTTTGATATCTCATATAACTAAACGGTTTCCTTCTGGATTCAGAGACTACAAATTAGAACACAAAGTAATTAAGTTTTGGATAGAAAAAAAATTTCCAGCATCAAAAATTTCTCTAGACACTAACACCATTAAATTAGATGCAAAACTGTTAACTCGTATAAAATTTGATGAGGTTTTACTACAAAAATTAGAAATTATTCATGCTAAAAATTCAAAACTTAGAAAGAAAAAACTCTATTAGATAAATTCCGTATCGCCACATTTACCACAAGTTCTTCGATTCTTGTGTTCTGACATGAATACACCTTTTCCACATCGTGAACAGATTTTTTTAGTTCTGGAAAATTTGTCACCATCAACTTTGTAAAATTCATAGACTTTTGGGCTAGAACCTTTGTTAGTTTTTTTTTCTACAGGCATATTAATCCTCAGCCTTTGCTTCTTCAGCTGGCGCTTCAGCCTTTGCTTCTTCAGCTGGCGCTTCAGCCTTTGCTTCTTCAGCTTTAGCCTTCTTTCTATCTAATCGTTCAAAAATGACTGGATTAATCTGTCTTCTAGCTAATTTCTCATCGTCAAAAACATAGAATGTAGCTGAAATGTTTGGTTTTCCTGTCTGATTTTTCATATCAATTGCAATCACAGTTTTACCATCCAATTTGCACTCTTTTGTTATCATATCTACTGCTTCGTTTTGCTTTAATTTACCTCCAACAGCTTTAAAACTACAAGTTATTTCTCTCCTATCCAAAAATGAATTTGTCTTATCATTCACTACTTCAATCATTGACATGTAACAAATCCTTTGAACTGTTCTTATAAATCTTCAATGCAATTGCGAACAAATTTAAGAAAATTTGTCTAGATACTGGTATGGATAGATATATGCTTCATCTTACTAATAATTCAAAATTTTCTAGAAAAAATGCAAAAATCATCTTGAGAGATTCGCGAGATTTATCATATGGAATGAATCGTATATTAAGAGACTGTAGGGTTTCTAGGAAATATATTGAACTTGATACCTCTATTCCAGAAAGTCATCTGGATGAACTAATCAAGAAACTTTCCAGTATAGGCAAGTTAGATCATGCAAAGCATGTCATAGAAGAGACTTTTGAAAAAGAAGAGGCAGTATCATTAGGAATATCTTATTTCAATGAAGAAAGATTTTGGGAATGTCATGAAGTTCTTGAAGGGGTCTGGAAAACTATTGATGGTGAGGAAAAGAAATTAGTTAATGGATTAATTCTAGTTGCTGCAGGTTTAGTGCACTATCAAAAAGATGAAGATGATACCTGTATTTCAATTTTCAAGAGAGCCCTAGAAAAACTTCAAAACTCTAAAGGAACGTATCATAAAATAGATATTGATAGAATAAAAAAACTTGTAACTGAAATGATTAACAGTAACGAAATTTTTAGTTTTGTGATCTAATAATATTCAGTACAGTATTGATGACTTGAGCTCCCTCTAACAAGCCTATTTCACCATTTTTTGAATTAGATTCAGTGAATCTTTCTGTTTTATCATTTTTTATTTTATTTCCTGATACTAATAATGGAACAGGATCAGCGCTATGTCCTTTGTTAATACATGGGGTTGAATGATCAGCAGAAATTACAACAACTACATTTTGTTTATCAATATTTTCTAAAAGCGTCCCAAAGAACCTTTCATCAATTTCTTCAATATTTTTCATTTTTCCAATAGCATCACCATCATGACCAAATTCATCAGGTCCTTTCAAATGTACGTATATTGCATTTTCTGTATCTAGTGCTTTTGCAGCAACTTTGGCTTTTTCTTCATAATCAGTCAATCCACCTGCACTGAACGCTTTCATTTGTAAGATATTTGAAATTCCAATTTCTACTGGCATATCTACAATACACGAAAACTTTATGGAATATTTTTCATTGATATACTGTACATTAGGAATTTTATTTCCTGCATCACGAAGAAGTATACTATTTAGTAATTTCTTATTTTCTGCATTACGTTTTTTATTAATTGTGCTCTCTTTCATTATCTTCAGTGACTGTTCTGTAAATTCATTTACTAGACCAGATGTAAGTAATGATGAATCAGTATCATCCAAAGGTAAACATCGTTCAATTTTTAGGAAATCACCAACAGCTTTTGCAATTCCCATACCATCCACTCTTGCATATGCAGGATCAGTATTTGAAATGTTTGCAGAAAGAGATTGTTCATCTCTAATTCTAATTACTACTCTATGACCAATAGTTGGGGCAACTACTACTGACACTAATGGATTAGAAAATTTTATGTTTTCTTCTATTTCTTTTGCAATGCCAGTGGCATCTTCTTTTTCAATATTCCTTCCTGCTCTTCTATCTACTATTATATATTTTTCATCTAATGTTGCAAAATTTCCACGCAGTGCCAAATCACCATCCTTAAAATCAATTCCTATTCCAATTGCTTCTATGACTCCTCTACCAGCGTAATCTGCATGATGGAATTTGTATCCAAGCATATTGAAAACTGCAATATCTGATTCTGGTGCAATTCCTTTACCAACTGATATTACTTGTCCCATTTTTCCATTTTTGGTCAGTAGATCTAGATTTGGAGTTTTAGCACTATCAAGAGGTGTTTTATTGTTTATATCTGGATGTGGTAAATCACCTACACCGTCTAACAGCACATAAACAATCTTGATTTTTGAATTGTCACCACTCAATTCAATTCTCAAATATTTTCCGATACTTTAAACCTTACAACCTGAATTAATTTTGATCTAGATCGTTTAACACTTTTTTACCTAATAATTTTTTATAATATATCTTGGGCAATATGAGAAAAGATCATGTATCTGAAAGATTTGTTATAGTTAATCCAGAAAATGGAAAAGTTAAAGCAACAAAAAAAAATCCATATAAACCAGGAAATGAGTCAATGACAAATCCATCTGTGTTATCTTTAGTGTTTAAAGATGGGATGCTACAAAGACTTCAGGATTCTGATGATTATTATGTAAAAGATTGGGCAGTCAGAGTTTTTCCCGCTGTTGAACCATTAGTGACTACGGATACTAATAATACATATTCTGAACACCCATTATACAGTGAACCTGCATATGGATTTCATTATGTAATTGTAGCATCACCAGATGAAAAAGAAACATTATCAACCATAAGTGTAGAACAATGGTCAAATGTTCTTGTTGTTTTGCAAGACAGATTACGTTGGTTATATACACAAAAGGGTGTTGCATATGTTGCAATTTACGGTGACCATGGTAAGAATTCAGGAGCCAGAGTGGAACATCCACATCTAAACATGATTTCTTTTTCAACCATACCACCAACCATAGAATATGAAGCAAATTCCTCGCATAGAATACTAAACGAAAAAGGTGTTTATCCTATGAGTCAAGTGGTAACTACCGAATCTGGAGGACCAAGACAAATTCTACAAACTGAAGGATTTATTGCACTATCACCATGGGCTCCTTCTCATCCATATGAATTCTGGATTTGTCCAAAAAAGCATACAACAAGTTTTTCAAAAATTTCACAAAAGGAAATTAATGATTTGGCATTAATTTTACGTGCAAGTCTTGGAGGATTAAGTAAAAAAATCAAAGATGTGTCTTATAACATAGCTTTTCATTTATCACCAGAAAAGAAAAATAGTAAGCAAATTCATTGGCATATTGAAGTTTATCCAAAAATAATGTCTTGGTCTGGTCTTGAAACTGGTTTTGGTATATTTCATAATATGTTATCCCCTGAACAGGCTGCTATAGAACTAGGAACTTTTTGTAGGAAGGAATTATCACTTCTTGTAGGAATATTAGATTAATTTACTATGATTTATTACTTCAAAAAAATAATATTCTGATATGGCACTAGAAAAATATCTTGCTTTAGCAGGTTTAGCTCTGTCTGTATTTTTTGTTGCAGAAATAATCACCATTTTTAATTTCATGTCAAATCCATTAATAGACGAAACATTTCTTTTTGAAGCTAAACCAAAAATCTTTCAATTCATATCAATGAGTGTTGCTCCTGCAATGATAGTATTCGGTGTTTCATTTGTTCTGTCAAAAAGATATGGATCCAAACTTAATGGTTCTTTAATTGCTGCAGGAGGAGTCATAATTCTTGTTGGAATGATATATGCATATACAATGATTGAAAACATTGAAGAGAAATTAATTGATGACTCCGTTGAGATTACTCCTATAATTTTTATGATTGTGTCAATACCTATAATTATTCTTGGCTTAAGACTTTTTAAAACAAGACCAAGAAAACCAAAGAAAAATTATCTTGAAGATAACTTCTAATTAAACACTCATTTTTCTTTTTTTGTCTGAACTTTGATTAGAAAGTAGATTTTGTTGCTGACGAATTCTTTCTGCTATTAGTCTGTAAAGTGATCTAAAACGGTCCCTAGTTTTATCAGATAAAAACTCTGCCTCATTTATAGCAATTTTTTCACAAATATACCGACAAACTTCCTCATTGTCAAAGTTCTCCCATCCATCTTCTTTATGTTCCTCCCAAATTGATTCAAGGCTTTCTAAAACACCATTCTTATTTTTGGATTTTATATGGTCATTTGTTAAGTTAACATATCCTTCTTTTCGTAATTTTATGGCATAAGTTTGATTTACAGCATGAAGAAAATCTATTGGCAGCATATAATCCTCAATTGACTGTAATGGTTTTCCATCATGTTCAAAAAATATAGTTTGAACTTTTGAAAATTCGTTTGCAACTAACTGTGTTGAAATGTCTTTAGATTCTTTGGTATTATCTAGTAAAACAAATGTATTGTAGCCGTGATTTCTATAAAATATTGCTAATGGCAGTACTGAGTTTTTGTTGTATGCTGCAACTATATTCAATGGATTCATAGAAATATTTGGATCTTCAAGGTATTTGTCAAACGCATTAAGATACATTGTATCTGCAATAGTTTCTACAATTATAACAGGTCTCGAGTTGTAACCTATTTCTCTATCAACAATTGATTCTACTAATCCTCTGGACAGACCATATAGTATAGGAGTTAATGTTAAATCATCTGCATTCCAATAATCATAATAAATTCTACTTAGATGTTTTTTCTTATCTAATTCTACTACCAATAAGTTTCCTGGTGCATAATCAAAAATCATGTATGGTGAATGTGTTGCATAAAGAACTTGGTTTGAACCAGCTAAGTTCTTTAATAAATCAGAAATTCCTCTTTGTTGCGTAGGATGTAAATTTCTTGCAGGTTCATCAAGTAATAATATTGCTTCTTTGAGCTCTGCTCTTTGTGTTTCTGCAGCAAAATTTACTATAAACGAAAATGTCCATTTGAAACCTTCTGCTCTTCTATTCAATAGACCTGTATTAGTTACTGTTCCATCTTTATGTACATCAGATATAACAACACTCATTATATTATTTGGATTGAGTCTTAATTCTACATGAATTGGGTCACCTTTCCATGCAGGATTTAATTTTTCAGTTAATCTTTTACTGCATGTGTTTAAAAGTTTGATCAACTGTGATGGACTTTCTTTTGCTTCTTCTAATTCATTAACGTCAAGTTCTGCTAAGTAAAATAAATTGTCAACAGTTTCAGCTTTATCAAATTCATCTTCAGAAAATTCAATACTTGGTAAATTTTTATCTCTACCATATTCATTCAGATTTATGTTTCCAATTATTTTCTTATAATCAGAGAAATATACAAATCTAGGATGTAAATTTACTTCAATAAAGTTCTCTAACGCAATTTTTTCGGTTGTACCTATTAGAAGATTCTGAAAACTGGTATTAGGATCTTCAGAGATTTTCTCCCATTCCACTGTTATTTGTGGTTCATCTGCTGCTAAAACATACAAATTATTACCAAATTCAGCCATTTGATTTCTAAACATCTCTTCATTTTCTGGTGGGGTACCCTCAAAAAATTGGGTGTTAAGTTTTATTCTAATATGGTTTGGAATAGTATCTAAAAAATTTGATACATTCTCTACAAAATTTTCCCATGAGTTTAAACCACTATTTTCAGCATCACTAATCTCTACATCTCCAAAATCATATTGTGCAATTGGATTTGTGTTGGTTCTAAAAATTTTTAATTTTTTAATTTCTGGTATATTAGGAAAAGCATCTTTGATAATCTTTGTCTCATTAAAATTTAATTCAAAATCTCCATCAGCTAATCTTATTTCATTTTTTAATTCTTCTACCATTTCGTCACATAAATCAAGTTCAGATAATTGATGTTCTCTGTTTAGAAGTGTTAATGCCTGTAGAATGGTTGTTTTTCCACTTTCGTTTCTACCTACAAATGCAGCTAGATCACCCACTCTAATCTCACCAGAGTCATGAATACAGCGGTATGCCCTGATTCTGAATTTTCTTAGTCGCATCTGGCAAATATCACGATATCATGGATTTAACTCGTGTAACCAAATTATCTTAGAGCTTTAAACGAATCCTTTTTGGCTATTTCTTCATTTTTTTGCGTGTTTGATAATATAATCAAGAAATGAATAGTTTCACATGACTAAATTGATATAAGTGAATTACAGAGTTTAATCAAAATGACTACAAAGACTCCATTTTTCGTGTATGTGTTACCAATTATACTTTCAGTAGGACTTGGGACAATAGTAATGATTGAAGCACTTGATGATTCTGAACGTGCACTAAACATGTGGCAAATCGGTGAGAAAGGTCCAGGTGAAAATACATTTCAACTTATTGGATTGGAAGCAAAATACTCAGTTTCTGAGCCAATAGAGTTTCAGATTAAAGTTATTAATTCTACATTTGATTGTGGGGATCTGTACATAACACTTTACAAAATTTCCAATTCAGAGAAACAAGTAGTCACACAAAGTGGTTTTCTAAATCAGTGTTATGGCACTACTGGCAGTTACTTACCAATAGGTGAAAATTACTCAGAAATATTAAATGAATCTGGAAATTATGAAATTTTTATTGAAATATACGACAAATTATATAAACAAACAATTTCACATACTGAGAGTTTGTTAATTAATTAAAATCTGAATAGGGAAAAATAATGAAAAAAATACCAGATAAAGAGTCAACTGAAATTAAAAAAGAATTAGCAGAGTTACGTGCACAATTAGAAAGTCAAACAAAACCAAAAAAGAAAGAAGCCAAAAAAGAGACAAAACCAAAAAAGAAAGAAGCCAAAAAAGAGACAAAACAAAAAAAGAAAGAAGCCAAAAAAGAGACAAAACAAAAAATTCCAAAGACAATGGAGGAAGAATTTGAGGATCAGTATACTGATGAGGAATTACGAAACTTTAGAATTGAGAAAAAAGACATGGAACAACTTACTAACAGAGTCTGTGAGATTGTTGCATTATATGGTGATAATGGAATGTTGCAAAATGAATTATGGAAAAAATTAAAACTATCTATTCGTGATGGCTCTAGACTTTCATTACGTTTAGAAAGAAGAGGAATGATAACTCGAGAAAAGATACTACAGAATGGACGATGGACTTACAAATTAATCATTGAACAAGTACCAATTAGTTTAGATTCTATTCAAAATGCACCGTGTTTAACATGTCCAGTTGAGCAGAAATGTAATGTGGACAATATTTATCCTGAACCAAGTCCAAAACATTGTGAATTAATTGAGGAGTGGGTTATTCAAGAATATAAGAGAAAAAAATGAAATTAATTGATGCGAAAAGAGATCAATATCGAAAACTTGCACATGAACAGGGTTTTCGAAGTCGTGCTGCTTACAAGTTAAAAGAAATTAATAAGTCGTATAGAATAATTGGTCCTGGTTCATATGTTTTAGATCTTGGTTGTGCACCTGGTGGGTGGGTACAGGTAGCACAAAAAATTAGTGGTAATCAAGGAAAAGTTTTAGGTGTTGATCTTTCTTTTGTTGAAGAAATTCCAAATGCAAAAATTATTCAGTATGATATTGAGAATCTTGATGTTGTAGATGAAATAATTTCATATTTTGGTAAAAAAGTTGATTCACTAATATGTGATTTATCTCCTCAAGTATCTGGAAATTGGTCGGTAGATCATGCAGCACAAATTTCGTTAAATTACAGTGCAGTAAGAATCATGGAACAAGTTTTGAATAAAAAAGGTAATGCTTTGTTCAAAGTTTTTGATGGTGAATATTCTGGTGAATTCTTCGATTTTATGAAGAAAAAATTCATTAAAACAAAAAGAACAAAGCCAAATGCAAGCAGAAAACCAAGCAGCGAATTATATTGTATTTGTTTGGGGTATCTCTAGTTTTTTAAAATATTTACAATTTGACTAATTTTAGCATTAGTTCTAAATCCTGTTGGATTTAACGATGTCCTAGAAGCCTCATATCCAGAATTATGTAGTCTACTAATTGCCATTTCTAATCCTAGTGGTGCAGATTTTGTTCTAGATGCAATTTCATCTAAGGTATAATACATTGGGGGTAATCCTTCTTCCTCTATACATTTGTCTAGGATACCAGAGCATCTTTTTTCAACTTGAATTTTTTCAACTTCACCTTTCATTGCAGTAACGAATGTCTTATCAAATAATTTTCCAATCCATAAAGGACCACCAATCTTTAATGCGACCCCACAATCATGACATACCTTTTCAATTTCATTTTCAACATTTCTTGAGCCACATTTATCACAATATGTAATGTAACCCAACTGTTGATTTTGATTAGGTTTAGTTAAGATTTTGACATATGCTCTATAGTAATGCATGTCATTATCAATAAATAATGGAATCATACTAATGTCCAGCCTATCTGCTACAACATTCACACAGCCTAAAATTAGTCGAATAGCAATCTCATTACTAAATTCTGTTTTTATTGGGGTTCCACAGTATCTTCGTTTGGCAGCTTTATTGAATAAACCATGCAAAACTTGCAAGTCTGTTGCAGTTATAGATAGTAATCCACCATGTATTGTTGCCCTAATTGCACAGTCAAGGTATTTTGATGGTGAACCAAATGGGTCAACATCTACAATTGAACCTCTACTATTTTTTTGTGAATGTAAACTAAAAAATCTACACGTTTCATTTTCAGATAATTCAAAATTCTCAAATTTATTCAGTGCAAAAGATTCCTTAGCAAGTTCAAGTCCACGTGAATTAACATCATTTAAAACAATTTTTTCAACATTATCTATTTCATTTGCAACTCGTAATGCTCTTGCACCAACACCAGTTAATCCATCAAGAAAAATTTTTGGCTTATCAAATGTTTTCCAAAACGTAGAATATGCAATAATAGAAAAGTCTCTGTT
>CAZKZG010000076.1:0-11073 GCA_964557215.1 uncultured Candidatus Nitrosopelagicus sp.
TGTAAATTATTTGAAAACTGTTTAGAGCCAAACTCGATATATTTTTTGGTAGAATCAAAGTCACCATCTTCTAGACTTTGCTCAGCAAGAGTGATACTAGTTTGAGTAATTTCTGAAATTGAAAGATATGTTATCATATCGGGTTCTGCAGAGTATGCATTTGGTACTGCAAGTATTAGTGTAGTAAGTGCGATAATACCAAAAAGACTTACTTTCATAATTAGTTCTTTTTTTGAACCCTATTTTAGGAAAATACTCATTCTAATATTGTAGAATGAAAATTATCAATATGCATAAAAAAAGAAAATAGTGCAAAATCTTCTAAATTTTATCACTGATATTGTTCCAAAAAAGTATAATAGAAAAATAGAGCCAACACTGTTTTTAATAATTCGTAAAATTTAGTTATTATACCGTTAGTGACCAATTGTCGCATGCTTGATCTCTAACCGACAACCATTGGCAAAATGTCACACATGTCGTCGTCTACTGGAAGCGTTGCTAACGGTATTTTTTCTAATAATATAGAACAAGAACTTGAAAACTTCACATGTTTTTAATAATTAGATTTTCGTTTTTTCTTATGGTTGAAATTAACAGAGAGCTATTTGTTCTTGTTAGTGTTTTCAAAGAAGACGCAAAACCAGAAGAAATCGCAACCGCAATGCCTGCGCTATCGTTGATTATTGATGAATGGCAAAACTCGGGAAAGACAATTTGGAGTGGTCCATTTGATGACAACAAGACTTCAATGTCAGTTATAGAGGCTACCCAATCTGAGGCAGAACAATTCTATACAAAATACAATGACACTGCACAACAATTCCTATCCACATACATGTACAAGTGGGATGCAATGCCATTTTTGTCACTAATTGGTAACAAAGTAAATCAGGCCACACTAGAGATTACGCCTGAACAGCAGTAATCATCCTTATTTATTCTATAACATATCGTTTTGCAATTTCAATATGTTCATCTGAAAGATGTTTTGCATTCATTACACCAAGCATGTATGATCTGGCAACTGCATCATTAGGTTTGCTTTTCAAAACCTGCATATTCATTTCAAATTGCTCTGTTGCAACTCTCTTAAAATCAGTCATAAGCAGATGATATGATACATCTTAATCATTCTTGCTTATTGGTGTCGCAAACACAATAGGATGACCATCAGGGTCTCTCACTTGGAAAAATCTTTCTCCCCATTCTGCATCTGTAGGTTTTGTTTCAAACTTACCTAAACGTGAGAAAGAATCATCATTTCTCAAGTAATAATATAATGCATCCACATCCTCGGTATGAAAAATAATTCTGAAATGTTCATTAACTACACACATTGTTTTATCAATTATTTGCTCTTGTAATTCTATGTTAAGAAACATCTCTGGTGACTCGTTGATTCTAAACGTGGAAAAATTTGTATCAGGTCCTCCATATGTTAATTCAAATTTTGGTATATTTGAGTAAAATTGACATGAATTTTTCATGTTTTTAGTAAAAATTGTAATTGCAGAAATTTTTGTCACTTTCATAGTATACGTTAGATTGAAATTATTTCAAGTTTTGAATTTTTGTCTATGTTGAATTTATCTACAAAGCCTGCTGTCACTTCTAATGCATATTTTGCATCTCTAGAAGTTGCTCCATCAGATTCACATGCCATAATTTCTGCAGGTGTTTTGCAAGGAGGAACATCTTTTGATATACTGACTATGTTGCCATCTTCGTCAAACCAAATAATGTCAAGTGGGAACTGCATATTTAGCATCCACATAGATCTTGGTCCAGATTCGGCAAAAACAAATAACATTCCCTGATCAAATGGCAACTCTTCTTGGAACATCAAACCTCTTACATGTCTAGGTTCAGTGTCAGATATCTGCACCTCTAATATTTTATCACCAACCATAATTGTCCCACGTGGAAATTCAACCTGCTCTAATTTTACCTCAGCAGGTAATGTAGCAACTCCTGCAACACCTACAATTAATGCTGCAATACTAATCGGAATTAAAACTTGTAATCTTGTTGGCACGATATCTAGTAATTTTTACAAAATAAAAACTAAGATGGACTCATATGACCTTTGAAATTTTTTATTGAAGACATTGCTTCGTTTGTATGACTTCCTATATCCTTGAGTGTTGTACCATTGTAGACTTTATCCAAGTATCTTCCAGCTAGAATCATTGGTCCACCAACTGCAACAGTTACTCCAGTAGGCTCTGGCACCCAAAGCATGATAAAACCAAGTTTCTGTAGTTTTCCACCAGGTGCTGATGCTCTGTTTAATGCACCTAATGATCTGGCGGTATCTTTACCATCCATTTTTGCAATGTCTGAATATAGACTAGAGCGTCTATTGGCAGATTCTCTCATTAGTCTTAGTTTTTCTATACGTTTTTTGAGTAAATCAGACATCTTTTATGCATTTCAAAAAAATTAGTTAAAAATCAGTGATCAAATTGGATTACTCACGTGTCAAGAATTTGTAACAAACTTGGAGAATTTATATCAGAAAGTACATGAAACAGACTATAATGAAAAAAATGAGTTCTAAGAGATTAGATTCAATTAGAGCTGCTCATGAATCAGAGAAATTAGAATCCAGTACAAGGATGGAAGATTATCTAGAAGTTATTGGAGAACTAGTTGACATGAAAGGATATGCAACTACATTAGATATTTCCAGGTACATGAATGTCAGCCCACCAAGTGTCACAAAAATGCTAAAGCGATTAGACAAGAATGGATATCTATACTACGAGAAATACCATGGAATATCACTTACACCATCAGGACAACAATTAGCTGAAACAATTAGACAGAAACATGGAATATTACTAGACTTTTTTGAGATACTTGGAATAGGAAGAGAAATTGCAAATCAGGATGCAGAAGGAATAGAACATCATCTAAACCCAAAAACTATACGACAGCTAAGAAAATTTGTTACTTTTCTAAAATCAAACCCAAGGATTGTAAATAATTTTAATGATTTCTAAGGAAAACCTGAACACTGCTTTTTGAATGTGCAAATCTTGTAAATTTCTTACCATCATTTGAACGCTTCAGGATTTTAACTTGTCCCTTTCTTCCAATTCTTGAGGAAAAAATATACTCACCGTCAACATGAATATCAGCAAAGTTTCCAGTGTATTGTTTGCCAACATCTAATAATAGTGCAGTTCGAGATTCAGAAAAATCAAATGGCATCCCGTTGGTCAAATTAGAATTACTGGTATAATCGGAACTAATTTCTTCAACATCAATGTGTAAATTCAGCATTGCCTCGAGTTCTTTGATATTACTTCCATTACGACCAATTATTCCAGGTATAGAGTCTTTAGATACATACACCTTGATTCTTGAATTACCAACAAATTCTACTTGTGGATTAGGATCATACCGTCTTAATTTATCAATTATTTTTTCTTCGGCTAGTGTTTCTATTCCAAGTTTTTTTTGTGTCTTTGATACAGGTATTATTACATTTTCTTCTCCAAATGTGTAAATCTCAAATTCCAGATTACCAGTTTCAAAATCACAAATTTCAATTACAGGTCTTGCCAAGTCTTGCTCTGTCATTCCACTTGGTACTTTCACTTTTAATTCTAATTCGAAAACCTTGCTAATTTTTCCATCTTTAACAAACACCACAGTATCTAAAATACTGGGAATTATTCCAAGTTCAATTTTTCCAATAAATCTCTGAACCGCATCAAGTGGTGCATTTGCGTGTACGACACCAACCATTCCAACTCCTGTTAGTCTCAAATCACTGAATATTTGAAAGTCATCCCTCCGTCTGACTTCGTCAAATATTGTATAATCAGGTCTAACAAGTAAGAGGATATCTGCAGAATTTTCAAAACTTCCATCAAGTCTTGTGTACTGGGTTACCCCAGGATCCACTTGTAGGTCTCTAGGAGATTCAAATGTTTTTACAATTTTTCCACTTCGATTATAGAAATTTGCAAGTCCTGAAGCCAATGTACTTTTACCAGAACCTGGAGGACCAGAGATCAATATTCCCTCTGCCTGTTCTGTTAGTCTAGCCATTAATTTTTCAGAAATGTTGTATTCTTCTAATGTCATCTGCTTTATTGGATGAACAATTGTTATCTCTAATAATTCAGAAAATGGTGGTCTTGTAATTGCTATTCTATAATCCCTATACTGAACTACAAGAGCACCTGGTTTTGAAATTTCAACATTTCCCAGCATCCCATCATCAACTGCAGTAAGAATTTGGGTTGTAATTAATTCGAGATAATCTCTTTGTAATGTTTTATTGCCTATCTGCACAAGTTCAAAATTTCCTGGTTTTCCTTTTTTTCCAAGAGGTTTTTGGTTTTCTTTTAGATGTATGCTCATGGTTGTTGGGTCAAAAAACTTCAAAAATTCTAAACCGGCAGACTTTTGGTCATCTGCTAATTCTGATTCAAAATTTTGTGCCTCAGTCATAATGATAGTTTATTGATGGTTCTATTATGTCATTCTTAACATGATTTTGATTAATGAATGAATGAATTATTAAGATGCTTGTCAATAAAGTGAGGGCGAGAAATAATTGGCTAGTAAATTAGATGTAATTGCTGAACAAGTCAGAATATGTCAGAAATGTGATTTGTGTCAAACAAGAACAAATGCAGTTCCTGGAAAAGGCAATCTAAACGCTGAGATTATTCTAATTGGCGAAGCTCCTGGCAGAAATGAGGATAAGAAAGGTGAGCCATTTGTAGGCTCTGCTGGAAAAAGGCTAAATGAAATTCTACTAGATGCAGGAATCAACAGAGATGATGTTTACATAACCAATATTGTAAAGTGCAGACCCCCTAACAACAGAGTTCCTACAAAAAACGAGGAGAAATCATGCCTAGATTACATAAATGAGGAAATTTCGATTATCAACCCAAAAGTTGTGTGTATTATGGGAAATACTGCGTATAATACACTACTTGGTGGAAAAGAGATAAGCAAGAATCATGGGAATTTTGTAGAAAAAGATGGTAGGACGTTTTTTATCACTTATCATCCAGCAGCAACAATCTATAATCAGAAACTTATTGACGAATTAAAAGAGGATTTCAAAAAAGTTAATGCCTTGTTAGGACAAAATGATAATTCAAATGGATATGAAGAACGTTGGTGTAGTTATTGTGTTGCAAGAACAAAACTTACCATAATTAAAATCCCAAAAATTGTTACACGAAAAAGACGCTGGCTTTACAAATGCACAGAATGTAATCATGAATACTGGTTGCAACCATATAGAACAGTTGCAGAAAGCCTCTACTAGAATTAATTTATAATTCTAGACCAAATGAATTGGCAAATTCATAGAATTTTTGATATTCTGACAAAAACATCATGCCCTTTTCAGTAATGACATAACAATTTCTACCATCATACTCAATCTTGGTTATGAGTCCAGAGCCTATCAGATTACTTGTCAATGAAGTTAATCTGTCATGCGATAGGTTTGCTTTTTGAGTTAATCTGGAAATGATTAAACCCTGACTTCCAGCATCTTGCATCTTGTCAAGTACCTGAGCCATAATTTGCATGTTAGTTCTGTACTTCAATTTTTTAATTCCTCCATTTCTACAAGCAAGCCAGACCATATGTAATCATAAATCTGACTTTTTTCTTCTTTAATTTTTGGCTCTTGTAATAATTCACTCATGCCAATGACCCCCAAACTGATGTTGCTAAATTATGTGTGTTTAGACATTTTTTTCCTTCACTTTTAGCACAACTGATAAGTTTACTATCACAACTTAGAAGTGTGGCGTTATGAATAATTGAAAATGCCAAGATTTGATTATCAGGTTCATGTAATTTTTGACTATATTTGCCTAGTAGATCATTTGCCAGCAAAATACTTTCTTTAGAATGTGGTATAATCTTGACATTGACATGTAATTTCTCCTGAAGCATGTCAAGTATCTCTTCCAAAGAAAGTGAAGGGTTGATTGATTTGATTTGATTCTTAATCTCCCATAGTACGGTTTTACTGATGACCACATGGGAGTCAGAGAAATTTACATGTGTGCTAATACAGTTAAGGTAGTTAGGATTTTCAAGTATTTTTCTTATCACACATGTATCTAGTGTGTATGTTGTCTGTTCCTGTTTTTGTACATAAAGTGTTGTATTTCTCATCATAAAGCCTATTATGTTGTAGAATATAAGTATAGTGAGTGAAAGGTCCATTTTTCGCACATAATACCTCATTTTAGATTGATATAATAGATTATGTTAATTTTAATACAAGTTATTTTCACATAAAGTGTGTCAAATAAAGACTGGAGTCGTATGACCTCAGGTAATAGAATAATTAGATTAAGCCCTGATCATCAGAGAAAAATCAACCAGTTAGTTGAAGCAAATCCAGATAGATTTAGAGATGCTGATGATTTTGTCTTTAGAGCAATCGATGTATACCTAGCATGGGAAAAAAATCCAGTTAAAGTAATAGACAAATTAACTGATATGGAGCCAACAATGCTTCAATTTGCATTTATGCAAAGTATGGTAGAGCCTGCTGTACTAAAAGAAATCTATCCTGGCTATCCTGAGAAGTATGGAAATGAATGGAAAGAATTTTTAAATTCAATACCTGTTGGAGAGAAAAGTGAAATTGAATCACAAGTACCACAGCAAATTTTTGCATCAGATAACGAGTTTGAAAACGTTCAAACCAATCTGGATGTAACAAGAGAATTTATTAAACAAATTAATTTCAATGAAATTTCAAAAGAAGGATATGACGAAATAGGTTTTGATGGGTGGCCACTACTTTTTACACATTATAGCAGACTCTTACCAGTAAAGATTGCTATTACCCTTCTTGGTAATATGGTGAGGGAGCAAAAATCACCAGTAATTAACTACAATGATTTTAGATCAAGAGCATATGAACTTGCAGAAGAAATTTCAAAAAAACTTACAGTGTATGAAAAAGAAAATAAGAAGACAAGAGATGAAAAAATTTCTACAGGGCTGCCAAGACCATCCATAATTAATGAAGTCACAGCAAAACAAGCATTAGCAGAACAGAGATACAAGGACAGATATTTTGGAAAACTGAAGAGAAGCCAAGACACAGGGGAGACAACATTTGAAGGTGCACTTATGGCACTTGGTGTGATTAAGATATTTGCAAAAAAGAAGGATGTTTTAATTACATTAACTGATATAGGTAAGAAATTCTATCTCTTAGATAATCCAATAATTAAGGGAACAAATTTTCCAGCATTCTCAAATGAAGAACGAAAATTTCTAGTAACAAAAATAATTCCAAATAGACCATTAGAAACAGAATTAATCAAAACCGCAACTGAAATTATAACATATGAGGATGCATTATCAACAGATATCACAGACACCCTTGATACAGAATTTGAAAATACCCTGAAAAACTTTGTTAAAACATCAAATGATAAAAAATTCACAGATAAAATTCAGAGAGATATTATAGATAAAACAGCCGAGATAAAGAAGAATAATGAGGGTAAACAGACTCCTGTGGAGGCGTGTAGAATTGCCACCATGGGAAGGCTTGCAGAGTTAGGTGTAGTTTCTTGGAATATTAATAGAGACGGAAAATCTGAATATGAAATTGCTGATAAAGAACTAGCCACATCAATTAAAAAATTATAGAAAATCTAGTTTTCCTCATATTACTTATTCTCAAAAACTCGATATTCGCCAATAATAGAAGAGCATTGATGACAGATGTATTGCCCACGTTCAACTAGAATCAATCCATCTGCAATTTCCTCATTTGGTTTTTCTTCTATCTGATATTTTGGAGGACCATCAAATTCAGATTCACATTTATTGCAGAAATATTTATGCATGTCTTTTTCTGCGAGTTTTCCAACAGGTGCGAGAAAGCACTTGTCGATATTTGGAACCAATTTTGATTTAGCTGCAAGTTCTTCAGATAATTCTGCAATTACATAACCACCAGAACCTGCTAGTTTTAACTCAACCAATTCAAAATGTTTTAAAATTCTAAGAAATAAAGTGTTACGTATCCTCGTCTAATTCTTCATTCTTTTCTTTTTTGTGATACAACACCCATTCATGTTTTTTGTATAATGGATCCATTGTATCATTTAGCAAGTTTTCACGATCATTAATATGCTGATAAACAATGTTTGGCAAATTAGTCATTTATGACATGTTACTAATATAATCAAATAACATAGTAATGATATGGAGCATGCATTAGATAATAAAAAAACACTAATTGTTGGTCTGGCTCTAATGCTAGGAATAACCATTCTCGGTGGAATGATAATAACATCATTTATGCCAGTTAGATGATTCTTAAAAAAATGGTTAATCTTCTTTTTTCCAATCTGAAACCCAATATTTCAAAGAGCACTTTACCAGTTCTTTTTTTGTATGTAATCTTAGATCCTTTTTACACTTTGGGCACACTGAATCCATCTATTGATTTTACATCTGGTTACAAAAAAGTATTACATTAAAGGCCAAAATTCTAATAGTCGATTTTTTTAATTCTTACATTACTTCCCTTTGTTTCAAGATAGTGTCCAATGAAATTTTTCAGTTGTTCAGTAAATCCAAATCCCTGGGCATTAATCATCATGCCTGAAGTTTCTATCGCAGATAGCATTTCTGTGCTTAATTCAAGATCAAAAAATGCCCAACCAGCCATCATTGATGGTTCCTTGATGGTAAAACCATTTTTCACTTTACACTTATTTTCAAGTTCAATCATAGCATTCTTCACTATCATTATTTCCTCATCATATTTTCTTGTGCTTAATTGGAATAATGGTTTCATTTGAAAATCTTATTTAAAATTAAATAAAAAATCTGGTAATAAATAATTTGTAACGGTTCCTAAGCATATTATGCTGACAGCAATTATTACCCATTTCCATGGTACATCAATCAATATTAGATATTTTTAGAATCTATATTTAAGAGAACATTTCTTATAACCAACTCATGTCTTGAGATCTTAAATGAAGTTTGGAACACTGTCAAAGATTGTAATATTATTAGGCGTATTCATTTTTGCATATGGAATATTTTCCATGATTGGTGTATAATTTTACTCAGTTTTATCCAAAGTCTCAAAAATCTGACGCTTCAAATCTAATGCTTCTTGATCAGTAGGATCCAATTCTAATGCTTTTTCTACATATTCTAATCCATCATCAGATTTACCTAGTTTATGCAATGCAACTCCAGCATTATACCACGCCTTGGCAAAATTTTGATTAATTGATATTGCATGTTCACTGTTTTTTAATGACTCTTCAAATTTACCTAATCCGAAAAGTGCATGCGCTTTATTTACAAAGGTTTTTTCATTTTTATCATCTATTGCAAGTGATTTTTCATGACATTCTAATGCATCTTCAAACTTTCCTAGCATAGATAATGCAAATCCTTTATTATTCAATGTGTAAGCAGTAGAAAGTTCGATGTCACTAACAAAAGATGCATCGCCATCAAGTATCCTATCACAGCACATTATGGCATCTTCTGGTTTTTCCAATCTAAGTAATGAGGCACTTTTGTGAAGTAATGCCTCAGCGTTTTTTTCATTTAGTGTAAGCTCCTTATTACATAACTCTAGATGCTCTTTGTTTTTCTGTTGATCAAATAGCAAATTTGCTTCATGTAGAAAATCTTCACGTGACATTATCGAATTATATGAATTTGATATATTATATCAATTTTGACTTATGCGTAAGGATACTATTTATTGTTCTAGTTTAAGGTGGATCCGAAGGGATTTGAACCCTTGACCTCCGCAGTGTGAGTGCGGCATCCAAACCAAGCTAGACGACGGATCCAAAGTAAATTTGAAAATGTATTATTTAGACGTTAGAATATGTGAAAAGATATACTAACTCTATAAAATTAGTAAAAATATGGGAAATGAATGTGAGCACTTTGAACAAGTAAAAGATGTAAATCCAAATACAAAAGGCTGTGAAGAATGTGAAAAACAAAAAACTCCATGGGTTGCAATTAGAATGTGTCTTACATGTGGTCATGTAGGATGTTGTGATTCATCAATTGGCAGACATGCAACAAAACACCATGAGGAAACTGGACATCCAGTAATGATTGCACTTCCAACAAAATCATGGAGATGGTGCTACGTTCACAAGGATTACTATTAAAATGAAAAACAGTAAAAATGGTAAATGGGATTTAAGTGATTTAGTCAAAATTCCATCAAAGCAAGTGTTCGATAAAAAAATTAAAGCAATTGAAAAAGATGCTACACAGTTCGAGAAGCAAAAAAAGATACTAAACTCATCTATCTCTAAATCAAAATTTCTTAAAATGCTACACCAGATAGAAGAGATAACCGAAAAATCTAGTCACATTGGTGGTTATGCATCACTAAAGTATTCAGAAGACACACAATCAGATGAGGCAACTGCACTACTGACAAAAATATCACAATTTGGATCAAGGATTGAAAATCAGATATTATTTTTTGACTTGTGGTGGAAGAAACAAGTTGATGATAAAAATGCAAAAAGGCTCATGAAAAATGCAGGAGAACTATCAGACTATCTAAGATACAAGCGCTTAATGTCAAAATATTCACTAACTGAGCCAGAAGAAAGAATCATCAATACACTAGACGTTACTGGTGTATCTGCACTGGTCAAATTATATGATAAGATTACAAATGCGTTTACCTATACAATTAAGATTGATGGTAAGAAAAAAACAATGGGTCGAGAGGAACTAACAACATATGTTCGAAGTAAAAACGCAAAGACCAGAGAATCAGCCTACAAGGCGTTACTAACAAAATATCAGAAAAATAAAGGTGTAGTAGGAGAGATTTATCAAAATATTGTTCTAAACTGGAAAAATGAAGGAATTGGAATGAGAAAATTTTCATCTCCTATATCAATTCAAAATGTTGGTAATGACATTGATGACAAAACAGTTGAATCATTATTGCAAGTTTGCAAAAAAAATGCACCAGTATTTCAGAAATATTTTTCAAAAAAAGCAAAAATGGCTGGAATGAAAAAACTTAGACGT
>CAZKZG010000077.1:0-14544 GCA_964557215.1 uncultured Candidatus Nitrosopelagicus sp.
TCTAGATAGTCTTTTTCATAATCTTCTAGAGATTGTGATTTTGATTTTTCTCCACCTGATGATGTTTGTTGAGCTTCTGGTTCAGGAGCTGATGGTGGTGGTGGTGGTGGTGGTGGTGTTTGAGTACTTGCAGGTGCATCAACAATCCATGTACCAAACTTTGTTGCTTCTGGATGATATGCAAGTCTCTGTCTTGTAGCAAAATATTTGTTAGAAGGAGCTGTAAATCCTGGAACTTTTGGTTTCTGATCATTCCAATTTCCTGAAACAACCTCAACTTGTGCTGCTAATCCTCTACTTCCAAAATACCTATTTCCTGGAGCTGTGAATCCTGGAGTTTTTGGTTTCTGATCATTCCAGTTTCCTGTTGGAATTTCACGGAATCTTTCGTGAAGTGGTGGTGCTGCTGCAGGTGGTGGAGCTGTCTCCTTTGCTGGTTCAGGTGTTGGTTTTTCAGCTGCTGCTTGTTCAGCTGCTGCTTTTTCAGCTGCTGCTTTTTCAGCTGCTGCTTTTTCAGCTGCTACCTTTGCTGCTGCTGCTGCTGCTTGTGCTTTTTCAGCTGCTGCTGCTTTTGCTGCGGCTGCTGCTTTTTCTGCTGCTGTATCACTAGAACCTGATGAAAGTTTAGATAATCTTGCTTCTAAATCTGCAATTTTTTTCTCTAACTCTTTTGCTTTTGATGCTGAAGAACTTGATTTTCTAGCTGGCTTTCTAGTTGCTTATCTAGTTGTTTTTCTAGTTGCTTTTCTAGTTGCTTTTCTAGTTGTTTTTCTAGCTGGCTTTCTAGTTGCCTTTCTAGTTGTACGTTTCTTTGTCGTCGCCATTGGAACGACTATAAATTCGAGGTTTATTTACATTGTGCTTGGGCTCTAGCCGCATTTTGATCTGTTTTATAAAGAATTTTTACTTTAGTTGGCTATGGACGATTTTGAAAAGGAATATCCTGGATTTGATTGGTAATATACTCCAGCCTACAAGCACCCAGGAGGAAAAGATTGCCCTTGCCCAAAACATGAGTATATTAGAGAGCAGATCAAATTTGCAAAAACAGTTAATGAAACTGGTTCAGACGCAGCTAAAGTTACTCTGAAATTCTGTCCTGAACATTACAAAGTTTACATGGATGAGGTAATTCCTGCAATGCCATTAAAATACAAAATTTTAACAAAGATTGCACTAAAGCTAGGTGCAATACAAATTGAACATCTGACACATATGCAATCAGATCTATGTTTCTACTGCAAGTTTGGTTCTGGTGGACATGGAAAGAAGAGTGAACTTCCACCAATGCCATAATCACATTGGATTTATCAAAACTTTAGGTCTGTTTGGAGTATCATGATGACATTTTTTCTCACAAATTGGACACACCTTTCTATCAAGAAAAATACATTGACATATATGAGATTGTAAATAACTTTCAGCCGATTTGGTAAATTCGCCTGTACCGTTACAGAAAGGACATTGAGAATCAAGTAATTCTATAGTTCCATTTCCCTTACAAACAAGGCAGTTTTCATCATTTGCCATCGTAATCATATGTAGACAACCGATTAAAACTCTTATCATATGAAAAATAGTTTACAATCCCGTTAACCTTATACATTCATCTTGTCGAATGGTTTCGTGGCTATAGAGGATATTCATGAGTTAATTGAAACACTGGAAAAAGAGGATGAACTAAAAAAAGTTAAAACTCAAGTTGACACTAATCTTGAAGTTGCAGAAATTCTAAGGCGTACAATGTATGATAATGGTCCAGCAATATTGTTTGAAAACATAAAAGATTATGATACTCCAATTCTTGGTAATGCATTTGGTTCCATCAAACGTTTACAGATTGCACTCGAAACAAATGATTTTACAGAAATTGGTCAACGAATAGCTGACATGACAAAGATGGAAATACCATCAGGTATTTTTAATAAAATTAAAAAACTTCCAGAACTTTCTAAAATGAGTGAATCTTTCCCGAAATTAGAAAAGAATGGTCCTGTTACTGAAGTAATTGATGATAATCCGTCATTTAACAAAATTCCAATTCTAAAATCATGGCCAAAAGATGCAGGAAAATTCATTACTTTTGGTTTAACTGCAACAAAACATCCTGAAACAGGAGTTCGAAATCTTGGTGTCTACAGAATTCAAATTGTAGATAGTACTCATGCATTAATGCACTGGCAAAAACATAAGCGCGGTGCAGAACATCATGAAATTTCAAACGAGAAAAAGAGTAAAACTGAAGCTGCAATAATAATAGGTGGTGATCCTGCGACAGTATTTTCTGCAGTAGCACCAGTTCCTGAAGGACTAGACAAATATCTTTTTGCAGGAATTACAAGGAAGAAAGGAATTAAGACAGTAAAATGCAAAACAATTGATCTTGAAGTCCCAGCAAATGCAGAAATTGTTTTAGAAGGTTATGTAGATTCATCTGACACTAGAGATGAAGGACCATTTGGTGATCATACAGGTTACTATACACCTAAAGAACCATTCCCAACTTTTACACTGACAGGTGTTATGCAACGAAAAAATCCAATTTACCTAACAACAATTGTTGGTAAACCAATTTTAGAGGATGCATATATTGGTAAAGTTATTGAAAGTGCATTCTTACCAATGATTAGAATATTCCATCCTGAAGTTGTAGATTTTGACATGCCGGCAGCAGGATGGTTCCAAGGAATGGCAATTATTTCAATCAAAAAAAGATATCCAGGACAAGCAAAAAAAGTCATGATGGGATTATGGGGAATGGGACAGTTATCTCTAACAAAGATGTTCATTGTTGTGGATGAAAATGTAAACGTTCATGACATGAATGATGTAATTTGGGCTGTTACAACTAGAGTAGATGCAGCTAGAGATATCACAATTATAGATAAAACACCTACAGACACATTGGATCCAGCATCTCCACTTGTTAATTTAGGCTCTAAACTTGGGATTGATGCAACACAAAAAACTTTGGAGGAGGGATTCAAAAGAGAAATTCAAGAACAGGTAAAAGTTGACGAAGAAACTAAGAATCTTGTAGACTCTAAATGGTCAAGTTATGAAATTTAATGAATACAAACAGGATTATAGAAATTATCTCGTTCTTCAACTGAATAGCCAATCTGCTTTATGGAATCAATAATTCGTTTATCTGTGAGCTCGGTTGAGCGAGAACCTGTACAAGAAACAACTTCCTCTCCAATCAAAGTTCCACCAAAATCGTCTGCGCCATATTGTAATGCAAGTTGTGCCATACCAACACCATTTGTTAACCATGATGATTGTATATGATTAATAAGCCCATCAAAAACAATTCGTGATATTGCAATCATTTTCAAAAGTTGTATTCCACCTGCACCATGTGTAACAGTACCGTTATGTTGCATTAGTGTATTATTAGGTTCAAAACTCCATGGAATAAATGCCATGAAACCATTTGTTCTCCTTTGCAATTCGATGATTTTAGAAAAATGTTCTGCAATATCTTTGTTAGATTCAACATGACCATACATCATTGTGGCAGATGCTGATAATCCTAAGGAAAAAGATTCTTCCATTATTCTTAGCCATTCATCGGTTTTAATTTTCTTAGGACTAATTATTTCCTTTACAGAATCAGTAAGAATTTCTGCGCCAGCTCCAGGAACAGATTGTAAACCAGCATCTTTTAATCTAGATAGAATTTCCTTGGTACTAGATCTTTCTACTTTAGCAATCATGTCAATTTCTGATGTAGATAACCCATGCACACCAACTTGAGGAAACTTTTTACGAATCATTCTAAACGAGTCTTCATAATATTCAATTCCAAGATCGGGATTGTGCCCACCTTGAATTAGAACCTGTCTTATTTTGAACATGTCCCAACCAGTTTTAACTCTAGATTCAATTTGATCCAGTGTTAATGTGTATGATTCATTATGTTCTGGTGGACGATAAAATGCACAAAATTTACAGTCTGTTATACAAACATTAGTATAATTCAAAATTATATTATTTACAAATGATGCCTTTGTTCCAAATTTTTTTCTAGTTAAGTAACCTGCAGTCATACCCATTAGAAAAATATCATCAGAATTTATTAGTCTAAGACAGTCATCTTGATTTGGCAAATGCCCATTTAGAGAGTTTTCTAGAATGTCACCAATCTCACTAGAATGAATTTGTTCGGTTAATTGACTCAATTATTCTACGTGATTACACTCAATATTTAATCCTTAGAAAGATTTCATTCCTGAAAAGACCAATTGTAAATAATTTTAAGTAAGGTATGCGATGAAAATCATCTATGACAACAGGCACTGAAATAAGACTAAATAGAATTTTGCGAAAAGGGAAAATGCTTTGCATTCCAATGGATCATGGTATTTCTAATGGTCCAATTGAGGGGTTAGAAAAACCACATTCAATGATTTACAAATGTGAGACTCATGGTGTTACTAGCGTAATTATTAACAAAGGTATTATCAAAACATTTCCAAGACCACCTAAAGTTGGAATTCTAGTTCACTATTCAGCAAGTACTTCATTATCAACCGCTCCAAATAGGAAGATGCTTACAGGTTCAGTGGAGGAAGCATTACGGCTTGGCGCAGATGGAGTTTCATTACATATCAATATTGGTGGAAAAGAAGAACCAGAAATGTTACAAGATCTAGGAAATATTTCAGAACAATGTCACAAATGGAATGTACCATTACTTGCAATGATGTACCCAAGAGGTGAAAACATCAAGGATCCACATGATCCTGAAATAGTTGCACATGCAGCAAGAATTGGTGCTGAATGTGGGGCAGACATTGTCAAAACATTATACACCGGCGATGTTGATTCATTTACTAAAGTAGTTGAAAGTATTCCCGTTCCTGTTGTAATTGCTGGTGGTCCAAAATCGGAAACAGATATGGATTTGCTTAAAATGACTGAAGATGCGATGAGTGCTGGAGCAAAAGGTGTCACATATGGACGAAACATTTTTGCTCATAAAAATCCAGAAAAGATTGTTGAGGCATTGGCAGGAATAATTTTTAAAAACCAGACATCAAAAGAAGCAGCTGAAAAATTATGACACGAAAAAAACTACTAATAATTCAACCAAAAGTTGGAAAAAACCAATTTATGAAATATCTAAATCAACTAGAAAGTGAAGGTATAAACATAATTTATGCTGACCCAAAAAATATTACAAACAAGAAATCTAAACTTCAAACAATTTATCCGTCAGTAAATGCAAAATATGTAATTTTAGATAATAAATCGTCTTCAAAAATTAAGGGTAAAAAAATAGGTAAGAAATTCAAGGTTTTATCAAACAAAGATATAGAAAATATCTATGACTCTGCAAAAAAAGGACTTGATTTTGTAATTATAGAAGTTAAAGATTGGAAAATAATTCCACTTGAGAATATTATTGCCAAACTACACAAAATACACACACAGATTTTTACAGTTGCAAAAAACTCTGTAGAAGTCCGTAAAATGTTTTCAATATTAGATATTGGAGTTGATGGAGTAATCTTTCAAACAAATTCTATAAACGAAGTAAAAGAAACATTAGTTAATTTGGGTTCAAAACAATTTGACCTAAAACCTGCCAAAATTATTGATATTAAAGAAATTGGTGATGGAGAACGTGTGTGTGTAGATACTGCCTCAATGCTACATAAGGGAGAAGGAATGCTCATTGGCAGTAGAGCAAATTTTATGTTTTTGGTGCATAATGAATCAGTTGGTTCTTCATTTACATCACCAAGACCATTTAGAGTTAATGCAGGAGCAGTTCATTGTTATACCCTATCACCTGATGGTACAACAAAATATCTATCAGAATTAGAGACTGGAAGTGATGTTCTAGTTCTTGATTCAAAAGGTAAAGCTAGGCGAGCTGCTATAGGTAGATGTAAAATTGAAAGAAGACCAATGTTGCTAATTAAAGCAAAGATTGGAGATGAAATTGGTGGAATAATTGCACAAGATGCGGAAACTATTCGTTTTGTAAAATCAAATGGTCATTTGGTGTCAGTCACACATCTGAAAAAAGGTGATTCAGTACTAGTATTTTCAAAATCAGCCACAGGAAGACATTTTGGAATGGAAGTATCTGACGAATATATTTTAGAAAAATAGAAAATGAAATACAAAACTTGTGTTTCAATTGGAGAGAGAAATTCAAAAAAAATAATACCTCTTTTAAAAAAGGCACTACTAAAATCAGAATATGCCGAAATTAGACTGGATTTTGTCAGGCCATCAGAAGTTCCGAATATACTAGAAGATGTTGGTAAAAAAATTTCTAGATGTGTTTGTACGTTAAGACCAAAAAATGAAGGTGGGCAATTCTCTGGTAGAGAAAATGAAAGAATTTCCATTCTAAAATTGATATCAGAATATAACCCATTTTTACTTGATATTGAATTTAACACTCTAAAAAAAGACCAAAAACTACGACAGTATCTAAAAAAATCAAACACAGACATATTAGTTTCATGGCATGACTTTAAAAAAACACCAAATATGGACAGGTTGAATTCACGCCTAACAGAAATGAAAAAATTTTCAAATTTCATAAAAATTGTGACTGTTTCAAAATCTATATCTGATACTTCTAGAATTCTATCACTTTACAATAAATCATCAAAAATTAAACTTGTTGCGTTTGCAATGGGTGAACAAGCAAGATTTTCTAGAATACTTTGCCTACATTTAGGTAGTCCATACACATATGTCTCACTGGGAAAGGCAATTGCGCCTGGGCAATTTAGCTTAGATGAAATAAAATCATTTCAGTAGTTTACCAAAATTTAATATCAATAGTTTATAGTAAAACTATATGCTCAAAACATTTGCAGTTATTGGAGATCCAATAGATCATTCACTTTCACCTACTATTCACAATGCTGCATTTAGACAATTAGAACTAGAATGCACGTACATTGCATACAAAATACCTAAAGATGATCTAGGTGCTGAAATTGATTCCTTAAAAAAAATAAAAATTTCAGGATTCAATGTAACAATTCCCCACAAGATTAACATGCTGAAATTTTTAGATGAAATGGATGAAAATTGTAGAATTATTGGTGCAACTAATACAGTAATTAATGAAAATGGCCATCTTAAAGGCTATAATACCGATATGGATGGATTCCTAGAACCAATTAAACATAGAAATATTGTCATAAAAAGTTCTAATATATTATTACTTGGTGCCGGAGGTGCTGCAAGAGCAATAATTGCAGGAATGGCAAAAGAAAAAGCAAAACGCGTTACCATAGTCAATCGTACAACTGATCATTCCCTGGAACTAAAAAAATTCTCAGAAAGTCTTGGGTTAGATGCTGAAGTAAAAACAATTGAAGAAATGAGTGAATTTCAATCAGATTATAATTTTATTATAAATTCAACTTCATTAGGATTAAAAAATGAAACTAATATCGTACCAACAAAAATTATCAATGAGGAAACAGTTGTTTATGATATTGTCTATAAACCACTAAACACTGAATTGGTTAAAGAGTCAAAAAAAAGAAATGCAGCGATAATCTATGGTTATGAAATGCTATTGGGTCAAGCAATTCGGTCTTTTGAAATTTGGCTAAATCAAAAGGCACCATATGATGCAATGAAAAAGGCGATTTTAGGAGGATTTTCATGACAACAGTGGAAGCAACAGTACACGGGGCAATATCACTTGTTAATGCAATTGCTACTGGAAGAGGTGCAACTATAGGAATTGACACATTTGTGACAACTAAATTACAAACATTAGATGGAACAGGAATTCATATTTCCGCTGATAATAAAACAATCAGCTCACGGTTGATAAACAGAGTAATTGAGAAAATAGTTCCTAAAACAGAATTAAAAAAAACAAAATTAAACCTTGATTTTAGATCTAACATTCCAACTGGATACGGATTAAAAAGCTCTAGTGCTATATCTACAGCAGTTGCAATGGTGTGTTCAAAAATCTTTAAACCAAATATGAGTGATAGTCAAATTCTGAAAGTAGGTGTTGATGCATCTATTGAAACTAAAGTAAGCATTACAGGAGCGTATGACGATGCATGTGCATGTTATTTTGGGGGATTTAACGTAACTGATAATCTAAAAAGAAAATTAATTTTACGACATAATGCACCTCTTGATCTACAAGCTGTGATATTTATTCCAAGTTCAAGAAAGAGAGGTAATCTTAAAAAATTAAAGGATATAAAAACAACATTTGAAAAAGCGTGGAAATTAGCATCTGAATCTGATTATTGGAATGCAATGGTTTTAAACGGTATTGCAACATCATCAATTTTAAATTCAAACCCACAGATAATTGCAAATTTGATAAAATCTGGTGCACTTGGTGCTACAATCTCAGGTAATGGACCATCTATTGCAACGATAGTTAAAAAGAAGTATATTTCAAATGTGAAAAAAGAGTTTTCATCACTAAATGGCAGTACAATTATTGCTAACATAAATAACAAAAAGGCACAAGTTCATGAAATGTGAAATTAAAACTTCAAAAATATATGGAAAAATTACTTGTCCTCCTAACAAAAGTTATACACATAGAGCCATTTTTCTAGCAGCACTATCTGATGGTAAAAGTATTGTCAAGAATGTTCTTAGATCTGGTGACATAAATGCTACAATAAATGCATGTAACGGATTTGGTGTGGAGGTGCATGAAGAAGATGATATTATTACAATTAATAATACAATTGGTTCAACTGTGCAAGGTTCAATTATTGATGCTCAAAATTCTGGAACCACAATTAGAATTGCGATAGCTATTGCAGCATTATCTGGAGGAAACACAATGCTTACTGGAGATGAAAGTCTGAAAAAACGTCCGATGAGGCCTATCTTAAATTCACTAGAAAGTTTAGGGGTTTCCTCAGAATCAGATAATGGTTTACCCCCAATCACAATAAAAGGGAAAATTAAGGGAGATGAAGTAAATATTGATGGAAACATTTCAAGCCAATTTATTTCAGCTTTACTAATTGTTGCACCCAGATTAGAAAATGGATTGACAATAAATGTACAAGGTGACTTAGTTTCAAAACCCTACATAGATTTGACAATTGCAATTATGAAAGAATTTGGTGTTGTGGTTAATTCTGAAATACCATATAAGAAATATGTTATACAGCATCAAATTTACAAACCCACAACATTTACAGTTCCTTCAGATTTTTCTAATCTCGCTCTATTATTATCTGCAAATGTACTACTTGGCGATGGAATGGAAATTGAGATCAGTTTAGGTAATCTACCACAAGGTGATGAAGTTATAATAGACATTTTAGAAGAATTAGGTGTAACTGTCATACTAGATGGAAATATAATTAGAACAAAATCCCCAAAAATGCTAACTGGTGGAAAATTTGATTTAAGTGATACACCAGACCTTTTACCAGCATTAGCAATTCTTTCTCTAAAATCATCTGAACCTATAGAAATTTTTAATGTGAAACATGCTAGATACAAAGAAACAGATAGAATTGCAATTATTTCAAGAGAACTAAAAAAAATTGGAGTTAATGTAGAAGAAAAGGATGATGGAATGGTGCTTACACCAAATGAAAATCTTAATTCAGGAGAATTAAATTCTGAAAATGATCACAGGTTATTCATGGCATTTTCTATTGCTGCTATGTATATAGGAGATTGTACCGTTACAGACCCAGATTCTGTGCAAATTTCATATCCAAATTTCATTTCTGACATGCAAAATGTTGGCGCTCAAATAATTCCCTTATAGAACAATTATTAACATCTTACGTGATCTTTTATTGTTGACTAGTAATTCAATTGGCAATCGTTTGGTTCTTACTAGTTTTGGGGAAAGTCATGGTACTTGTGTTGGCGCAGTATTAGATGGATGCCCAGCAGGTTTAGAATTAGAGGAAAAGGATATCCAAAAAATGCTAGATCTAAGAAAACCTGGACAATCATTAGTTTCTACTCAAAGGAAAGAAGATGATAAAGTAGAAATTCTATCAGGAACGTTTAGAGGATTTACAACTGGTGCACCGATTACAATGATCATTTGGAACAAAGATCATAATTCTAAATCATATGAAAAATTAAGAACTGAGATGCGTCCAGGGCATTCAGATTATACTGCATATGTAAAATATAAAAAATTTAATGATTTTAGAGGTGGTGGTAGATTTTCAGGAAGATTAACTGCCACACATGTAATTGGTGGTGCAATAGCAAAAAAATTATTAAAATTAACACTAAATGTAGAGACACATTCGTATACATGCCAAATTGGAAAAGTAAAAATGAAAAAACAGGTAACGCCAAACAGTTTCAAAGCAACTTATTCAAATGATGTAAGATGCCCTGAAAAAGACACCGCAGAAAAAATGAAAAAAGACATTCTTGCAGCAAGAAAAAAAGGTGATTCATTAGGAGGTATTATAGAATCAGTTACTACAAATGTTCCAATAGGATTAGGTGAACCAATTTTTGGTTCTTTAGAATCAGAACTCAGTAAGGCAATGTTTTCAATTCCTGCTGTAAAAGGAGTAGAATTTGGTTCAGGTTTTGCTGGATCTGAAAGATTTGGTTCACAAAATAATGATTCATACACATACAAAAATGGAAAGGTTATAACATCATCAAATAATTCCGGTGGAATATTGGGTGGAATTTCAAATGGAATGCCATTAATTTTTAGGGTTGCATTCAAACCTGCATCATCAATTGCCAAAATTCAAAATAGTGTTGACATCAAGAAAAAATCAAAAATCAAAATGCAAGTAGGTGGAAGGCATGATCCATGTGTTGTTCCTAGAGCACCACCAGTAATAGATTCATGGGTTTCATTAACATTAGCTGATTATGCATTACTATCAGGAAAAATAAAGACAGTTTTATAGAAATGTCTGAAATTGACGAGCTCCGAAAAAAGATGGAGGTAATCACATTAAAGATGATAACACTCTTAAAATCACGTACAGATATTGCCGAGGAAATTGGTAATATAAAAAATAATTTAGGCATTAGTGTAACTGATGAAACTAGGGAAGTTGAGCTAAGAGAAAAAATAATTGCAGAATGTAAAATTCTAAATCTAGATGAAAAAATTGCTACAAAATTCCTAAATTTTTTGCTTAATGAATCAGTTAAAGTTCAATCTAAAAATACTCAAACTCATCTAACAATTTTTTCAAAAGCGAAAGAAATGGAGTTAGAAGGTAAAAAAATGATTCATCTTGAAGTTGGTGAACCAGATTTTAATCCTCCACAATCAGTTAAGAAATCACTATCAGAAGTATACGAAAAAGGATTTGGGAAATATGGTCCTGCAAAAGGTTTAGGTGAGTTTAGGAAATCAATTTCAGAGTTTTGTAATGAACACTTTAATGGAGAAATCAATTCAGAGAATGTTTTAGTTGTCCCTGGCGCAAGATTTGGGGTGTTTCTTTCCATTTCAAGTCTACTTAATCCTGGCGATGAATTGATTATAATTGAACCAGCATGGCCTGCATATAGACAATGTGCAATAAATGCGGGAGTTAAAGTTAGAACAATTAAAACAACATTAGAAACTAACTGGGAGCCAACAATAGAGCAGATTAATTCAATAATTAATAATAATACAAAAATGATAATTCTGAATTATCCAAATAATCCAACTGGAAAAATTTTACCGGAAGAATTACAAGATGGAATTATAGATATTGCAAAAAAGCATGATTTATTTATTTTAAGCGATGAAATATACAGCAATTATTCAAATAATGCGTGGAAAAGTGTTTTATCATATAAATATGAAAAATCTATAATCACCCAATCATTTTCTAAGTCACACTCTATGACAGGATATAGAATAGGATACCTTATTTCTAGCGAAGAGATAGTCAATAAACTAACAAAGTTACAAGCACTATGCCTAACAAATGTCTCTGAGCCAATGCAATTTGTTGCCATGAATTCTATCAATGAGGATGTAAGTTCAAACTCGGAAGTAATCCGTGAACGATTAGGTGCCTTGGTTGATGGCTGTAAAAAAATGAATTTAGAGTTTTACACTCCTGATGGTGCAATGTATGTTTTTGCAAAAATAAAGGATGGTAAAAGTAACACTACTGATTTGGCTCATAAATTACTTGAAAATGGATTAGCTATTGCCCCAGGAGAGGCGTTTGGTGACTATTCAGAATTTTTTAGAGTTTCTGCATGTATCAAAAAAGATAGTATAATTGAGGGATTGAATATATTATCTTTGGAGACAAGTAAGTAGATGACAAAAACAATTACTATCATAGGTGCTGGTGGCAAAATGGGAAAATGGTTCTCTAATTATTTTTTGAATAATGGATTTCAGGTTACAGGTCATGATGTGGAAAGACCAGTACTAAAATCAATAAACAATTCAGACTCACTAATTGGTTCAATCTTACAGGCAGATTATGTTTTACTTTCAACTCCCACCAAAAAAACTCCAGAAATAATTAGATTAATCTCAAAAGAAATGAAACGTGGTGCTTGCTTAATTGATATCTCATCACAAAAATCAAAGACTTCAAGTTCACTAGCAAAAATGCCAGCTAAAATATCTCCAATATGTGTTCATCCTATGTTTGGACCAGGTGCAAAAAGTATGAAAAATCAAAATGTTATTTCAATCCCAATTAAAGATGGCAAAAAAGAATTAACCATTGCAAAATCACTATTTGTTGGAGCAAATTTTGTTACCATTGATTCAAATGAACATGATAAGAAAATTGCATTAATTTTAGGACTAACACACTTACTCAATATAGCGTTTGCAAATATTCTTGCTAAAGATGAAAAAATTTCATTAACTGAAAAAATGGCTGGTACTACATTCAAAGCACAAAAATTAATTTCTGAAAGTATTCTAACCGAATCATCAGAATTGATTGAAACAATAATTTCAAATCCTGAAATTAGAAGAGTTGCTGAAGAGTTTTGGAAAGATATTGGCAGATTATTAACAGATGCGCAAGAAGGAAAAAGTGAAGAAATTGTTGCCTACATTAATGGTTGTAAGGAAAAGATATCAGAAAATGTTGATTTAGATAAATCATATAAAAAATTGACAAGAATGGTAAACACAATAGAAAAATAAAAATTGCATTCTACAGATATTGTAACTTCATTCATACTCAATCAAAAAAAAATTCTAATCTTAAAAAGAAGTCAAACTGTAAAAACTATGAAAAATATGTGGTCAGGAATAAGTGGAGTTATTGAAAACAATGAAGAACCATTAGTAAGAGCAAAAATTGAAATATTTGAGGAAATAGGTATCAATGAAAATGAGATTAGACTTCTAAAAACTGGTAACGAAATGGACATAATTTCTAAACAATATAAAAATCATAAGTGGCATGTTTTTCCATTTCTATTTGAAACAGAAAACTTGGAAATAAAACTTAATTGGGAAAATTCAGATTTTAAATGGATAAATCCAAATGAACTGAAAAAATTTTCTGTTGTACCCGATCTTGAAAGAGTTTTAGTTAGTTTGATTTAACTCTTCATTCTCTTTTTCATATTTGCGTTGTTGTGGAAGCATAAGGTATACACATGCGCCACCACACATTGTACAAGGAACACTATTGCCTGGATGTTGCCCTGTTCGACTATGAATTTTTGCAGCCGCCTCTGGATCAATTGATAACGCTAATTGTTTTTCCCAATCTAAAGTTCTTCTAGCTTCAGTCATTTTCATATCCCATTTTATTGCCTTTTCACGAATTTTTACTAGATCTCCTGCATGAGCTGCAATTCTATATGCAATTAATCCTGCCTTAACATCTTCAGCATTTGGTAGTGCTAAATGCTCAGATGGTGTCAAATAACATAATAGATCAACGCCTTCACTTGCAGATACAGCTGCACCTATTGCACTTGCAATGTGATCATGACCAGATGCTACATCTGTTACCAATGGACCTAATACATAATATGGTACTTCACCTATCAATGACTTTGCCAAGCGCACATTTGCTGTAACCTCATTAAGTGGAACATGTCCAGGTCCTTCTATCATTACTTGTACATCTTTTTCATTTGCACGTTTTGCTAGTCTTGAAATATTGATCATTTCCTGTACTTGTAATTCGTCATGTGAATCTAAGATTGAACCTGGACGTAATGCATCGCCTAAGCTAAATGTCACATCATATTTTTGTGCTAATTCCATCATGTAATCATAATGAGTAATGTAAGGATTCTCCTTATCATATTTTAACATCCATGCAGCAGTAATTGTGCCACCCTTACTTACTATACCACCATATCGTTCTACTTTTAGAATACGTTATGCAATTTCTTTAGTTATTCCAGAATGTATTGTTGTATAATCTACACCTTCTTTAACATTATTTTCAAAAGCGTTAATGTAATCATCCTCTGTAATGTCTAGTGGATTTTTGTGCTTTTCAACACCAAAATTATATGCCTCATAAATGGGAACAGTTCCAAATGTAATTGGCGCTGCATCTAACAATGTTCTTCTAATTTGACCTACATCACCACCATCACTAAGATCCATAA
>CAZKZG010000078.1:0-5393 GCA_964557215.1 uncultured Candidatus Nitrosopelagicus sp.
AGAGTGCAAGCACAAGGAACCGAGACTTGGTTACTTGGTGGTTCACAAAACATGATTGCTGATGTCGTCTTTGACGAACCAGGCGTTTATGTTGCAGTAAACCACGATTATGCAGCAATCTATAGTGGTGCAGCAACTGTAATGGTTGCAGGACTACCATTAGCTCCAATTAACGAGACAGCAGCCGCAATCTCAACTGAGAAATTCCCAGTTATTGATGGCGCAGTAGCAGCTGGATCATATGTTGGTGCATTAGGAAATCCTTATGATGCAATTCCTCCAGCAGGAAAGAACACCATTGACCACGCAGCTAAAAATGTGCATTGTATGTGTACTGACGATGTAGCAGCAGCTCAGATAGCTGATGGCGCAATCCCACTATGGGAAGCAGTTCCTGCAATACTAGCTGAAGCTGGTCTGTAGACTCTTTCTATTTTCCTTTTTTCTTCTTTTTTTGATTTCTTCAAAAACTGGGTTATGCCTATTTGAACATAATCCAGACTCTTGTTCCAACTAAAATTCCCACTGCAGCCACGATGCAAATTATTGGAAGAACCTGATAAAGCAAGTCATTGGTCATTTCCATAAATACAGTAGGCTAGAACCAAATTTTAGTAATACTATCTAGCGCACAATAATTATATTAAATGAAAAATCCTCATTTGCATGAGCCTTGACCAGTCTGTACTGATCTGTGATCAAGTAAATCCTGTCCTAAATGAAATTTTGGAAAAAAACGGTTTAAAGATTACATATGAACCAGAAATTACTCCAGAACAAATTTCACAAAAAATTGAGAATTTTGATGTTGTGATTGTTAGAAGTAGAACAAAACTGACCAAAGATTTGATTGAAAAAGCAAGTAAATGCAAAATTATAGCTAGAGTTGGAGTTGGACTGGACAACATTGATCAAAATGCTGCAAAAGAAAAAGGCATCAGAGTAATTAATGCTGTTGAAGGTGCAATGAATGCAGTTGCAGAATTAGTTATTGGACTAATGTTGTCTTTAGCAAGAGAAATTCCTAGAGCTGATAGAGAAGTTAGAAATGGTAATTGGATCAAAAAAGAATTGATGGGAACTGAACTTCGCGGTAAATATCTTGGAATTGTAGGCCTAGGAAATATTGGGAAAAGACTTGGTCGATTAGCCAGAGCATTAAATATGAATATTATTGGTTTCGATGTTGTTCCAATTGATGACGAATTTTCAAAAGAAGTTGGACTTATGAAAACTGATCTAGATACATTACTTGCAAGTTCTGATTATGTCTCGTTACATGTTCCATTACTAGATAGTACAAAGCACATGATTGATTCTGCAAAAATGGCATCAATGAAAAACACTGCAAGAATAATCAACACATCACGTGGTGGTGTAATAGATGAGGAAGCATTACATGAAGCATTAAAAAATGGACAACTTGGCGGTGCGGCATTGGATGTTTTTGAAGTTGAACCTGCTACATCTAACAAGCTTGCCACACTTCCAAACTTCATTTCCACGCCTCATATGGGTGCTCAGACAAAAGAAGCTCAGTCTTTAGCTGCAAATGTTATAGCAGAGAAAATAATACAGATACTTAGAGGCGTTATCTAGGGTTGGTCCCAAAAACTGTATTTGTAATTGTGGCTTTTGCTATATTTTCGCTAGTGCCAGCTGCGTTTGCTGATTCTATTTCTGTTGATATTGGTGAATCTACATATGAAATTGAATATACTAGTAATGGTGTGGAATTAAAATCTGCTACTGCAGACATGGATTTCATGTCATTAATTTTTCAAGTGGAAGTACTAGACAATAAAGGAGAAATTGAGTTTAACTTTGATAGAGATTTTTTTGATGCAAAGCTAGGTTCAGAAGATGATGGTTTCTTTGTAATTGCAGATGGTGATGAACTATCTTTTGAAGAAACTAAAGATAATTCACATCGAATTATTGTATTTAGTATTGATCCAGGCACTGAAGAAATTGAAATTGTAGGTAGTCAACTTGCAGGAACATCATATCTAATTGAAAAAGAAGAAGCTGACATTGTAGCAGCAATTGAAGCTGAAGAAGAAGCTATAGCTGCTGCAGAAGAAGCTATAGCTGCTGCAGAGGCTGAAGAAGCAGAAGTAATTTCTATACTAGAAGAACAATGTGGTGAAGGAACAATTCTTGAAGATGGAGTTTGTGTTCTTGAAAATCCAATTATAGAGTCACCACCAATTGATTCATCACCATTAATTTATGGTATGTTTGGTGCTATGGGTATAGGATTAGCAGTAGTGCTAATTCTTTGGGGAATTGGTAAAAGGAGCAACAAGGAAATTCCAACAGAATTAAACTGATTAGTCTATAACAATTACGCTTCTGTAATAACTATAATATTTTTTTCAAGTAGGAATTTTAAATTATTAACAAGCTGTGAATCTGACACATACCCTAATGTCCACCACTCTGCAACAGTCTTATACCAAGTTGGAATAAAAATTATTTCTTCATCTAGATAATCTGGAAATGATTCATTTATAATTCCCTGTTCAATTAATTGTAGAATTATATTTCTTACATAATCCTTATCCGTAGCCTCATCATTAATCCACATTATTGTTATATCCATAAACCAAAATGGTAAACCAACACTTCCATTACTTAGCAAATCAAATGTGGTAGTAGAACTTGCACCTGAATATTCTACATCTAGAATGTATGTTCCCTCTTTCCAAACTATACTATCAAAGGGAAATTGTGCAGTAATTAGTGTATTCTCTATTTCTATCGGCATTGTTAGTAATTGACTTTTTTTACCTGATTCATCAGTTATGTAAAATACTGCATTTTCATTGGTTATTTCTGATACTGTGATTTGATATTCTAACTTATCACCAAAACTGTATGTTTCCGATGAAAGAATTATTTCCACAGTTGGTATGGTTTCAGCCATAGCACTTGTTGTTAAAAATGAGATTGAAAATGCAAATATTGCAATTATCAAAGTTTTCAGCATTAAAACAAAAACGTCTTCAAACTAATTATAAATCATTTTGAATAGGATTAGTCTTCTTCATACGAATATTAAGGGCAGTTTTTGATTCTAGTTATGACTTCGGCTCAAGATAAGGTTTGGTTAAAACTCTGGAAAGATAATTCTCCTGAGATTCGTGATAGAGTTGTTTCTTGGAGAAAGCAGAATGCAGTGACACGAATCGAAAAACCTAGTAGAATTCTTAGGGCAAGAAGACTTGGATACAAAGCAAAACAAGGAATCATAGTTGTCCGTATGAGAGTCGGTACAGGTGGAATGAGGAAAAAAAGACCAACCGGTGGTAGACGACCAAAGCATCTAGGTGTAACCAGAATTAAAGCAGGTGTTAACATGAAGCAAGTAGCTGAACGTAGAGTTTTAGAGAGATATCCAAACATGGCACTTTTGGGTTCATACTTCATCTATAAAGATGGAATGCATTACTGGTACGAAGTAATTCTAGCTGACTATTCTCATCCAAGAATCACAAAAGATAAAGAGCTAAGAAAAAGAGTGCTATCTAGTATTGCATAATGAAAATATTATTACTAGTAATTTTCACATTAATAATTTCAATTCCATCTGCATTAGGACTTGTTTTATCTGAAGAAGGAACTGGGCTTACACAAAATTTTATCGTACAAACTGGAGGATATGACTTTCCAGTTAAAGTGACAGGTAATCTAGATGTAAAAGATCTTTCATTTGATAAAGACATGAAAACGATTACCATGAGTATTACGAGTTCACTAGATGGTAATCTTATGGAAATTCTAATACCACAGAATCTGATCAATGGGGAATTCACATTTTTCCTCGATAATGTAGAGGTATTTCCTCAGGTAGCACTACTAACAGACAATGCTTTCATTACACTAGAATTTGAAGGAGAAGGAATGCACACACTAGATATTATAGGAACAACATATCTACCAGAATTTGCAGATGTAGCACCAATTGTTTTGGCAACATCTCTTATAGGAATAATTGTAATTCTTAAGCGGTACAAAAAACTAAGTTATTAATTACTCACTGATCAATTTCTGAATAGTTGATTCTAAATTTGGATTTTGTCCAAATGAGACATCACGTAAAATTCCTTTTCTATCTACTAATATTGTTGACGGAGTTCCTTGTAAAGAAAACATTTCAAATGTTTCAGCTGAAAATTCTTTTGATTTAAAATATTCTTTAACTCGTTCATATATTTTATCTTTATACTCCTGAGGCTGTGAATCAAAATTTGGGATTTGACTGTTGATAAATGCTGTCATTTTTTCTTGTGATGGGGCTCCTTCTTCTTTTACTAATGAATCCATGGCAACAGGATATGGAATTTTATACTGTAATTTTCCGTCATTGAGTTGATTATATTGAGATAAACCTTGTTTTGTATCCCCAATCACTTCTCCAGTTGTAAGTAATAATTCTAGATTTTCAAGCGTGTTTTTATCATAATCTTCAAATGCTGTAGCTAATCCAAGAACAGTTAGCCCTTCTGATTTGTATTTATTGTGAATATTAATGACCTCAGGAATTCCATAAATGAAGCATCCTGGGCAATTTACCTGAAAAACTTCAACTAGTTTTACATTATCACCTTCTTGGTCAAAATTTGTGTCCATACCTTGAACCCATTTTGAGATTTTGAGATTTGGTGCTTTTTCTCCAATTACTGCCATGCTAATTTCTCATTAGTAATTCTATTAAAAGCATATCTGGTATTTTATTAAAATAGAATTAAAAAGGACTTGGAAAGAAGCTTAACATGGATGTAGTTCCACAATCTAGAATTGATCTCTTTGCAGATATGGAATCTCATTATGAAAAACAAGATACCGAATATTTTGTGAAGTTACTTGATCATGAAGATTATGTTGTAAGATGTAGGGCAACATGCATTTTAGTAGACCTTGGTGGTGAAGATAAAGTTCAGTATGTGGCTAAAGTTCTCAAAGACGACCCTAACGAACTTGTAAGACATGAAGCTGCATTTTCACTAGGTCAGATGTGCTATAGTAGTGGTATTGGACCTTTAGAGGATGCAACTGCAAATGATCCCAGCATGTTTGTAAGACATGAGGCAGCAGTGGCATTGGGTGTGGTAGGTTCAAAAAGTGGCTCTGATGTTTTAGAAAAAGCACTCAATGATCCAGAGGAATCTGTAAGACATTCTGCAGTTGTTGCACTTTCGAATCTGGAATTTATGAAAACTCTGAGCAAAAATGAAAAATTTGCAAAACTTACTGGCGGCTAAAGAGCAGAAACTATAGTTCCATTTTGCGAGGCATCAAATTTGTATATGTTTTCAACCGATGAATCCTCGAAGATTTCCGCATCATGAGTTATGATAATGAATTGCATTGATGAATTATTTTCCTTC
>CAZKZG010000079.1:0-3693 GCA_964557215.1 uncultured Candidatus Nitrosopelagicus sp.
GTTAGAGGAGAAAAACCATCTGATATCAATAAACTCTCAGAATGTATTCAACGATTATCACAACTTGTCACTGACTTTAAAGAGATAAAAGAATTAGATATGAACCCTGTCCTTGTCATGGAAGATGGTGAAGGTTGCAAGATTCTAGATGTACGTATAGGCATATAGGATTAGGCTTAGCTACGACTGGAAACTTTTTAATTATTTATAACAGAAAGTAGTATAGTAGATATGCAAAAAACTGTAAAACCAATAAGAACTGGAGAAGAATACATTGAAAGTCTACGTGGTCGAGATCTCAAAGTTTACCTATTTGGCGAACTTGTCAAAGAGCCTGTTGATCATCCAATGATTCGACCTTCAATTAACGCAGTTGCAAAAACTTATGATCTGGCCGTAGAAGAAGAAGATCTTGCATTTCCCCAATCCTCAATAACTGGTGAAAGAGTAAACCGATTCTTGCATATTGCGGAAAGTGCACAGGATTTAGTTTTACAAAATAAAATGCAAAGAAAGCTTGGACAGTTAACAGGTACATGTTTTCAAAGATGTGTTGGTATGGATGCATTAAACTCACTACATTCTACAACATATGAGATTGATGAGAAACATGGAACAAAATATCATGAAAGATTATTGGAATTTATTAAAATGGTTCAACATGAAAACTTGGTTATCGGTGGAGCAATGACTGATGTTAAAGGTGACAGAAGACTTGCGCCAAGTGAGCAAGAAGATACTGACTTGTTTGTGCATGTTGTAGACCGAGATGAGAAAGGAGTTTACATTACTGGTGCTAAGGCACATCAAACTGGTACAATTAACTCACACTGGATGATCATTATGCCTACTATGAGATTACTAGAGAATGACAAGGACTATGCTATAGTTGGTGCAATCCCAGTGGATGCTCCTGGAATAAAGTACATCTATGGTAGACAGTCATGTGATACACGAAGTATGGAACCTGGAGATATTGATGTTGGAAACTCTGAGTATGGTGGTCAAGAAACAATGGTCATACTTGATAGAGTATTCATTCCAAACGAAATGATATTCATGGATGGGGAATACGAATTTGCATCAATGTTAGTTGAGAGATTCACATGCTATCATAGACGAAGTTATGTCTGTAAGACTGGTTTAGGTGATGTTCTAATTGGTGCTGCAGCTGCAATTGCTGATTATAATGGTGTACCAAAGGTATCACATATCAAAGATAAGATAATTGAGATGACACATCTCAACGAGTCAATTTATGCTGCAGGTATTGCTGCCTCGTATCAAGGTCATAAAATGAAATCTGGTGTCTTCTTGAACGATGATATGCTGGCTAATGTGTGTAAACATAATGTAACAAGATTACCTTACGAGTTAGCTAGACTTGCCCAAGATATTGCTGGTGGACTATTAGTTACATTGCCATCAGAGGCTGAATTTCGAAGTCCAGAAACTGGTCCTATACTAAAAAAATACTTGAAGGGTAAATCAGGAGCTGAGGTAGAGAACCGAATGAGAATTTTGCGTTTAATTGAGAATATGACCATGGGCAGAAATGCAGTTGGTTATCTTACTGAATCAATGCACGGTGCTGGTTCTCCTCAAGCGCAAAGAATTCAGATTGCACGTCAAATGCAATTGGGTTATAAGAAACAACTAGCAAAAGATCTAGCCAAAGTAAAAGAAGATCCGGAAGAGGCACATGAAAACTCTGATTACTTTAAACGAGTATTCCACCTAGGAAACAACGAATAGATTACTTATCTTCGGAATAGTCTTTAGAATTCACAGATTCATCATCTTGGGATGATATGCCGTCTGTTTCATTCACATACTCATCATCCAGTTTTATATCACTAATCTCATCAGATCTGTTTTGCTCATTTGCCTCAGGTTCTTCTGTATTCTGAAAAACTGTCGTTTTCTTTTTCTTATACACCTGTTTAGCAATCATAACTCCAATAATTATTGCAATTATGATATAATTTATGGGAGGTTGTAAAATTTGTGTTATATATCCTACTTGGGGAATCACATGCTCCACTTTTCCAAGATAGATTTCCTCGGTAATTGGATAATCTACATTTTTCATTGAACGTGGATTATTATCACCTTTGGTCTGAATTATTCTTGGATCTTCACTCATTATACTATCCACACGATGGACAATTACTCTCTCTTCACCAAGTTCGTATTTTGCTGGTGAAAAGAAAACTATAATGTCACCTTTATTGATATCTTGGAAAGATGTATTTCCCTCAACAACTATAACATCATAAACTTCTAAGGTAGGAATCATACTTCCACTCGAGACAACATAAAATGGATTTGACGTTCCAAAGATCACTTGTAATCCAATCCAGATAACTGCTATAATGACTATAATAATTATAACATCCTTAACTAGATTTTTTGTTGAATTTGAACCCAAATTACGATTCGTCAATAAATTAGTAAGATAAATCTTGCCTGACTATTCTAGAGTTTTGTTCCACAACTTTCACAAAATTTTGAGTCTGTTTTATTATCAAAGTTGCAACTTGGACATCTTAGACCGTCACCGGGTTGAATTTTTGGTTTCTGAGTTGCGCCTGAACTAGTTTTCCCTAAAAAGATAACTTCACCAACCGTTCCAATTCTATCCCAGTTAATTGATGCGTCATTTCCTTCATGATCAGATACTACTAAAACGATTGTTTGATTTGAATCAACCCCAACTTGCTTTGCGACTCCAATTTTTTTTGCATTTTCATCAAATACATCCATTCCCATTATTGATCTAAATGATGAATCGATTGGTGTGGTTTCTGAAAATATTTCATCTTGTACTGTATTATCGGTCTCTGCAAAATTTTCAAAATCAGTAAATGATGTTTGGTCATTTTGTTCAATTGGATTTGCAAGACCAACTTGACCCATTTCATCAGGTTTCTTGAAATCACGATATTCTGCAATTGTTGAGCCACACTCATTACAGATGTATTGCCCTCGTTCCACTAAGATCAAATTTTCCGCAACTTCTTCATTTGGATTTTCAAAGTCAATCTTAGGACTACCTTCAAATTCCTTTTCACATGAATTGCATATGTATTTAGAAATTTTATTCGAGTCTAATCTTCCTATAGGTGCCAAAAATAGATCTGGTCCTCCAAGATTTCCTTTACTTTGCTGTTCGTCAGAAATTTGTGCCATTATTGAACCACCAGAACCTCTTAATTTTTTTAGTCTAAGCTCAGCACTCATACTGCGTTTATTTTTTTACGTCATTTAAGTATATTTTAAAAAAATAAATTTTATCCTAGTTGTAATTTAATCTTGAAATGATCTCAACATATTTAGATATGCTTGGGTGAGATTTATTGATAGTTATGGGAATAACACAAATAACAGATGTAAAAACATGGGAAACCGATGTTGTAACTTCAGATAAACCCGTCTTTGTTGATTTTTGGGCAGAGTGGTGTGGTCCTTGTCGTATGGTTGGACCTGTCATTGAAGAACTAGCAGGAGGTTATGAGGGCAAAGTTAATTTCGTTAAGGTTAACGTTGACCAAGTAGGAGAGTTAGCCTCTTATTACAATGTATTTAGCATCCCAACACTAATTCTTCTGCACAAAGTCGAAGTAATTGCTCAACAAGTAGGCGCAGGTTCTAAAGAATCATTTCAAAACATGATTGATAGAGCCCTAGAAA
>CAZKZG010000080.1:0-5270 GCA_964557215.1 uncultured Candidatus Nitrosopelagicus sp.
TAAAACATATTTAATTTTTGTTTTATTTTATACTAAAACTAAAGTTAATAATACAAAAAAACTGTCAAAATACAGTCCCCACTTAGCTCAGCCTGGTAGAGCTTCCGGCTGTAGTTGTCGGCTTAGGGCTGAAAAACAGCAGTCTATCAGGCATACAGAAACCGGGTTGTCGAAGGCTCAAATCCTTCAGTGGGGACCATTTTTTTTAAAAATTAAAATCTTTCATTTTTAAATCTGGCTTATTTTCATGAAAATTCATTTTTGAGATTTTATAATAGATTATCTCACCCCTTCGTTCGATAACTGCAATTATTGGTTCTTTACCCATCTGCGTTATTTCAAAAATATTTTTTTGAATTTGACCAATCTTTTCTTGTGTTCCTTCATTTAATGCAAATACAAGATATTTCGCAGATTTTGTTCCAAAGTTACCACGTTCGTAAACTCGGAAATCAGAACCAAATCCGAATCCCTCCTTAACAACATAACCACGAGTTCTTAGATCACGAAAAATTAGAAACTTTGTAAAAATATCCTCATCAACCTTTATGCAAATTTGCATTAAAGTATCGAAATCAATAATTCTATTTCCTTTTTGGAGTTTTAATTTTTTTAAGTATAATAGATATAATGTTTCAAAAGTATTAAGGAAATAATTACCATTATTATTTTCTCCATATCCCTTTTGATTTAATTCATTTTGCATTTTTTGGTTTTTAATTAGAGTCTTATTTTTAGCTAAATTTCCGTGTATTTGGAATTCCAAGTCTGATGACATTATGAATGGCTGGGGATTTTTCCAATATAAGAATAAATACAATTTTTGACTATTTACCATAAAATTAACCCAATTTTCTAACCGTTAAAATAGGGCAGTTATTTTTTTAACATTATGCACGGTCAATGCTATAGAAAAGGTAATGGTCAGCCTTATGCAAGAAAAGAATACATCAAAGGCAAACCTCAATCTAAAATTGCAAAATTTAACAGTGGAAATGCCAAAGGTGATTTTGATGTCTGTGTTCAATTGCTAATTAATGAAAAAGTTCAGGTTAGACATATGGCTATCGAGGCAACCAGGCTAGCAGCAAATAAGGCACTAGAAAAAGTAACTGGGGAAAGTGGATATTCATCAACACTAAGAGTTTTTCCGCACATACTACTAAGAGAGAATAAGATGATTGCTGCTGCAGGTGCAGACAGATTACAGGAAGGAATGCGAAGGGCATTTGGAAAAGCAACTAGCCTAGCAGCAAGGGTAAAACAAGGACAAGTCATAATGGAAATGAATGTCAAACGGCAACATCTAGAAGCAGCCAAAAAAGCATTGAAAGGAGCATGTGTAAAACTTCCTGGTACACCAACAATTAAGGTAGTCGATTTAAAGAATTAGAAATTTTATGAACCTAATTTTTCCTGAAAATTCTTTTGATTTAATTTAACAAATTCAAGAAATTCTAGAAATTCGTCAGCTGTTGGATTTCTAGATAATACTCTTCTATGTTGATAGTAAAATGAATTGTAAAGACGTCCTATGAGTATACCATATCTTAATGACTCTGAATCCAGAGAGTCCATTGAAGAGATAATTTTGGTAATTTCATCATTTTTCCCAAGAATATCATCTACCTTCTCAGATATTATCTTACGAATTTTCTCATCCATGCATATAGTATAATTTTGTGATTAAAAACAATGTTGGAAAAATCATTACGCTTTAATATCCTGTTTTTAATTTAACGAATGAGCAGTCGTCGTATAGTTTGGTTATTATTCTAGCTTGCCAAGTTAGTGACCCGGGTTCGAATCCCGGCGACTGCATTCTAGTTTTTGTTGGTTTTTAATCCATTTTTTATTATATCTAATGCTTCTAGTGCTCGTTCAGGTTTTGGTAGTTGAATCATGAAAATTTTCTCTGGGGATTCTTTTGATGCTATTGAAATCATTGTATTTTCAGCTAGTGCCTCAAAAAATTCAATATTTTCATTTGCGTTTATCAAAACATTTTCCTTTATTCCTCCATGTGAAAATGTAAGTGACATTTCAACAAAAACATGCCCAAGACCATCCTGAAGTATGTTAAGATTTGTATCAACAACTAATGGTTTTCCTGCAACCTTGGTTAGTATGTCATCAAATTTTCTTCCATTAAACTCAATACACGGAACGCTTTTTCCTTCAAAGTCTTGAATTGATAAATCCCTATGAGATTTTTCTATAAGGTTTTTTAATTCAGGATCTGACAATTACTTTCTCAATAATTTTGGGATTACTCTGTCTCCTGCTTTAACTAAAAATGGAGTTATGATGGCTGTAATTATTGTAATTAAACCAATTAACGGGAACAAAAATGCACTGACAACACCTGCATCTACTCCCACTTTGATTATTACAATAGAGAATTCGCCACGCGGGGCTGCTAGGGTAAATGCTGATCTAAGAGATTTACCACGTTCCTGCCTGAAAATCAAATTGCCTAGCATATTTCCCCCAAATTTCATTGATAATGCTACAGCAATTAGAGCGATTGCAACAAAAATATAATTTTCAAGTTGTCTTACATCCATTAGTGCGCCGACAGATACGAAAAATATGGCTACAAACATATTTTTGATTGGACTAGAAAGTATTTTTGAAACTTCAGCAGATTTTGATTCTGCAATAAGGACTCCCGCAAGGAATGCACCTATAGCAACAGATAACCCTACAACATTAGCTAGTAATGAGTAACCAAAACAAACACCCAAAATCGCCAAAAGTAGAATTTCTCTATTTTCTGCAGCTGCAACTTTGTCAACCAGTTTTGGTATAATCCTAATTCCTACTGTAAAAGTACCAACAATTAAGATACCTGCAACAACTACTACTGCAATTACACCTTCTATTGAAACATTACCTACTAACGCAATTGATTCAAGAGATGCTATTAGAATTACTGCAATTACGTCTTCTACAATGAGAATTCCTAGAACTAGAATTGAAGATTCTTTTTTTATTTTACCGGTCTCTTCTAAAACTTTGACGATTATAGCAGTACTACTTATTGATAATGCTGCTGCCAAAAACAATGAATCCATGAAGGCTAATCCCATACTAGTACAGACGTAGAACACTAATCCTAGTGTCATGAACAGGCCTAGTGTCCCTACTCCAATCGCCACTTTTCCAATTGACCGTATTTTTGCAAATGGAAATTCAATTCCTATGACAAAAAGTAATAAAATTACACCAATTTCTGCAAATACATTTAATGCAGCAATATCAGATAGTATTCCAATTGCTTCTGTTTCTCCAGTATTCCCACTTTCTGACAAAAATGGTGCCCATAATGGCGATAATGGCCCAATCAACATTCCTGCAAAGAGATATCCTATGATTAATGGCTGACGAATTTTGAAAAATGCTAGTGTTACAATACCTGCAAGGATCATAATTATTGCTAGATCTGTTACAAATGTATCATGAGGCATTTGTATAGGATTAATTTTATCTACTAACTCCCATAACCCACCAGTAAGTGAAGACTGAAGATTGCCTTCGGATTCAATTTGCAGAAAAAAGTTTTGCACTTATTCATTAGATCTAATTTCCTTAAAACAATTGTGAGGATAATGACTTTATTGCCTTTTTTTCTATGACTAGTAAACTGGGATGATGATCAGAGTGACTGATTTATGAAGAAATAAGCTCTGGGGTATCTGACCAGACTTGGTAATTCTATCAGAACCTAGATTATTAATAGTACCGTACTATACGGTAATATATGTTAGAATGTGAATACTGTGAGCAACATTTCATCGAGAATAGAAATGGATTAGCCGAAAAAACGTTTCATGAATTACTTCATGACCCAGAAACTGTCAACAAGTAACCTCGATAAATCATACTTTATTTTATCTGGAACTTTTTTAATTAGTAAAATATTGCTAAATAGAGATGGCAGTAAAAAAAAATACAAAAAATGCTGCAAATAAAGTAAAAAAGAAATCTACTACAAAGAAAGAGCCAAACACAAATCAATTATTAAAAAAGGTGGCATCAGTTTCTGATTCAACAAAAACTCTATCAAAAGAGATCAAAATGATGACCAGGATTTTTGCAGATAATCAAAAAATACTTGTTTCTATGAAAAAAATGATTGATACATTAGGTTCTACAATGGATCAAATTCAAAAACAATCAAAGCAGATAAACATCATAGAAGAAGATACACAAAGACTGTTTTCAGGATTAAACGAGGCAAAAGCAAATACAGGAATAATATCCAGACTAAATGAACAAACAAACGATTTACAAGAGAAAATTAAAAAAATTGAGGGTTCACAAAAATCATCTCCAAAAACTGAGGAACTAATTCAAACAGTAACACAAAGTGTTGATTCAATTAGAAACAATTCAAAAATGATAATGAAGGTGGCGGACAGAGTAGATGATGTTAAAGAGCAAATTCAATCAGTTGCAAGTAAAACTATTTCCTCATCTGGAATAACCAACCAGATCGAAGAATTGAGAAAAAACATTCAGTCTATCACTAGTCGAACAGGAGAAATAAGTGAGGATATGTCTAATCTTAAAAATGAAATATCTGGAATAATCAAAAATCCTGATGCTAGTTCAGTAATAGGTGAGGGAATAAAGACATTCAGATCACAGATAGAAGAAAAAATCTCAAATCTTGCAAATGTTATAGATAGATCAGATGAATTAGCCTCAGAATTTCATAAGAAAACAGACAAAGTATTCCAAGAACTACAGGGAATCAGAGGTGTTACAAACAAAACTGCTGATGATTCATCAAAAGAAGTTCTTGCAATTTTGAAATTATCTGAATATCAGTCAAGCGTTAGAATGCAAGCAGAATCAAAATACGGTGATATTAAAGATATAGAAAAAATGACTGTGCAAACTACAGATATTGTGAATTTATTTGATAAACTATCAATTGAAGCAGATGAAAAAATTCCTTTACCACGTGAAGTTAGACGGTGGGCAGTAGGAAAGATCTTTGATTGTGCTGACAAATGGGAATTAAGATTTTCTGATGTTTTTAGTGTTTTGAAAGATAATTTGGGAAAAGATCTACTGAAAGAAACAATACGAATAAAGCAAGTTAGAGATATTTTTGGAATTAGAGCAGTTGATGAAATAAGAAACGAATTAAATATTTCCTAGACATCTTTTGAAAAATCGTATTCTTTCATTTGTTGCTTCTTTTTGTTAATTACAGCAAATATAGCAAGCAAAGCAGCAATCCATATTGAACTAAAGAT
>CAZKZG010000081.1:0-5833 GCA_964557215.1 uncultured Candidatus Nitrosopelagicus sp.
GGACGAAAGTGCTTTAGACAGCTCAGGGGTATCTGACAATTCCTCAGAAGTTGATCCAGATGATCTGTCCACTGCGGATGACTTAGAAGCCAGTGTGGATGTAGACATTGACGGCAGTGACGACATCGAAGAAGAAGTCGCCGAAGAGACTTCGGAAGCCGCGGAAACATCCGTCGCTGAAGTCGCTCCCATCTTCGAAGTCAGCGCAGATGAGTCCATTGAATCCATCAGTGAAAATGTGACCAATGAAACTCTTATTCCATTAGTTTTTATTAACCCGGGAGAATTAGCTTACTCGGTCACCATCACCGGTGATGATGCTGAGTTAGTTGAATTCGACTCAGAAACCTTATCCATCAATCTAATCAGCGCGCTTGATTATGAGACTCAAACCAAGCTTTCATTCACTGTGACCATTGAGTCTGAGAATGCTGATGTCTCAGAAATAGACGTGCTTTTGGATATAACCAATATTGATGAACCCATCGAATTAACATCCAACTTGCTTGCTGATTCTTTTGCCGAAAACATTGATTTGCAATCAGATATTTTAGAAAGCACTGCGATAGACCCTGAAGGTGGAACCATCTCATTTACATTATCTGGAGAGGGCAGTGAAAACTTTAATGTGGACGCAAACGGGAACATTAGTCTACAAGCAGAATTAGATTATGAGACCACCACCAGTTATGACCTTACACTCATAGCAAGTGATGGAGTCAATGAGACTGTCTATGAGTTTAACATTAGCGTCATTGATGTTGATGAGCCTGCGATATTAACTGCTAGTACTTCAGCAACTAGTTTTGCTGAAGACAGTCTTACTGGTATCAACATAGGTACAGCCACTGCAACGGATCCAGAAGGTAAAACTGTTACTTTCAGTCTTTCAGGCACAGGCAGTGAAAACTTCAGTGTGGACAGTTCCGGTAATATCTCTCTGGTCAATTCACTGGATTATGAAACAGCGACCAGCTATACCCTTGCTTTAAATGCATCCGATGGAGTCAACACCACCACCTCTGAATTATTGATTTTAGTCAGCGATGTCAATGAAGCGCCAAGTCTTTCCAATACTTTAGCTGCTGCTTCTTTTGCAGAAAATGTTTCAACCGGAACCATCATAGCAACAGCTTCAGCTTCAGATCCTGAATCTCAAACCATTACCTACTCTTTAAGTGGAACTGGCAGTGGTAATTTTTCGGTGGACTCCTCAGGTAACATTACTTTATCCAGCGCATTAGATTATGAGACAACCACTTCCTATTCGCTCACATTGACTGCCAGTGATGGAACGAATAGCACATCAAATACCATTAATATTAGCGTGGATGATGTCATTGAGCTTTCTATTGCTTTGGCTAGTTCAACCATTAGCTTAAGTGAAGCAGCTAGTTCCGGGACAAGCGTAACCACCACAACCACAACTACAGATGGCAACGGTAGCGTTACTTATTCTCTGTCTGGCACTGGCAGCGATAAATTTGCAGTTTCATCCAATGGAACTGTTACTACAGCAGCAAGTTTGGATTACGAGACAACCACCTCTTACTCATTAACTTTAACTGCAACCGATGGTACCAATACAGTTACTGAAAACCTAACGGTCAATATCACAGATGTAGATTTATCTCTGAGTGCTAGCTTGGCATCCTCTGCTCAGAGCGAGGGTATTTCAACGGGCACCTCCATAGCAACTTCTTCTACCTCTAATGCAGAAGGGACCGTGACTTACTCATTAACCGATGCCGATAACAAGTTTTCGATTAACAGCTCAACCGGTGCAGTTACTTTAGCCAATGCACTCGATTATGAAACCAAGACCTCGCATCAATTTACCATCACCGCAACCGATGGGGTGACCACTACTTCTGAAACTTTTACTTTAAGCGTTTCAGATCTAAAAATTAATACCTTAGCCGTAACCCTGGCTAATAGCGGTGCAGCCTTAGCAGAATCTTCCAGTTCAGGCACTACTGTTGGAAGCTCAAGCATCACCAATCCAGAGAGCGAAACCGTTTCTTACTCCCTGAGTGGAACCGGCAGCAGTAATTTTGCCGTCGACAGCTCGGGTAATATCACTACCAATGCAACCTTAGATTTTGAGACAGCAAAAAGTTACAGCTTAACTTTGACTGCCACCGCAGGAGGCAACAGCACCACCGATACCTTTACCGTTAATGTGGGTAATGTTGAAGAACTTAATTCAGCCGTTTTACGTTACTCAGCAGCCTATAATTCAGCTTCAAGAAGTGGCTTTAGCGCAACAGCCACGCGCGGACCTTCTGGTTCAAGTTTGCCGGCTTATACCCTTGAGCAAATTTCAACCGATCCCTCAGCTCTTATTACTAGCACGGATGAAACTAATGGCAATTATGTGCAAGCTATAGTTAATTCTGGTAGTGAACTTAATTGGCGTTATTATTTCCCCACTGACGACGAGGAAAGACTGTATGTATTCGCACCTAACGAAAAATCACTGGATAAGCCGTTACAGAGCATCTTAGGAAACGTTGTCAGTACCTCCATCGACCACCTTGAATTTATCACCGCAGGACGACTCAGTGGCGCTGGTTTTTGGTTTATGAGCTACGATAGGTCGGCAGCTAACATCAATTTTACTTCTGCTTTATCTAGAAATAAAGGCACTTTAATAATTTATGGAAATGGTTCGGGTGGAAATGCTTCAGGCTACAGCAGAACTGGTTGGGAAAATGCGATTAGTGCAGCTGGGTTGGACACCGTAACGCTTTCCACTCTTTTACCTGATGATATTAGTGGCTATTCGCTTATTGTAGATTACAGGCTTAACTATTCTAATAAAACAAGTTACACATCAGAAATTAGTGATTTGGCAACCTGGCTGCAAAATGATTCTGCCAATACTCTTGTCTTAATGGTTGGTGAGCAGTGTTGTCAAGCTGCCCAAATGCTTGCTTATGGAAATCTTTTATTGGATGCAGTAGGCGGAGGTGAAGTTGGTTCAGCTACTAGGGATGGTTCCCAGGATACTGAAGACTTTGATATTTCTAGTTCGGTCGTTTCATCGCTTTTCTCAACTTTGAGCGGAGATCAATTTTTTTGCAACGGTTGTGGACCAAAAATAACTCAGGTTTCAGGTTCAGGTGTGAACCTAACTCCTTATCTTTCTTTTTGGTCAGGAAGTGAATTGGGTAGCAATTACAACGGCAATATATTTATGTCTACGGATATCGAGTGGCAGACTAACAACGTCGGCACCCAAGAAAATCAACAATTGCTAAACGCTTTAGCCGATTTGCCTAATCAAACCGCCACCACCACATCAAGCACTTACAATATCTATGAAGATCAAGTCACCATCGCTGGAATAATAACTACAGACTCTAATTTTACTTCAGTGACCACATCTAAACAGGTTTATGGATTTGCAGTTGTGCCAGTTGAAGAATTTTCTACCAACGGTGGGGCCGGAAATGATTATTTTTATCCTAACTTTATTAATACCTCCGCATGGTCCTATGGTGATGTTGGATTAGATTACTGTGCAGCCATAGGTAATTCCTGTCCTGGTACTGCGCAATACGCTGAGTCTTACGATTGGCACAATCGGTTGTTTGATGCCTCTTCAGATCTAAATTCAGATCGATTTGATGATACTTACCAACATATGCCAGAGGGTATGTCCCTTTGGTGGCAAGTGCTAAACCCTAATGGTCTGGGTGTTGGGTTATGGGCTCAAATTAGTTTTAAAGATGGGTACGACGGTGCTTCTGGTTCAACCACAAGGGATGATCAGCAAAGTCTACTCAACGTAGTAATTTCTAATATTGATTACCGCAAGAATGACACCACCCGATACTCTGCAGGGGACACCGGCCTTGGTATGGATGGCTATCATTATTGGTCTTATCAAGGGGCTACCAATGCAGACAATAATGGTTTGGGAATTGTCTACGGTACCTCTCCCATCGAATGTGCTACCTCCAATGAAAGCGGATGTTTTTATGGTTACTCAAATAAGGCACCTCAAGCAGCTATGCTTACCTCCTCTGATCCATATAAATCTGGTAGCATGACTTTAGGGGTTAATTACGACAGTAATAATGATTCTTTTTCAACTGGTTCATTCAATCAAGCGATTGTCAGGCAGCGAATAAGTGACTTTAATCGTCAAGAAGAATCACAGACTCTTAGTGAATTTAGACATGCAGAATTTTATTCATCCAGTGCCTCAAGCTACAGTGGGTTTTTTAGTGGTATTTTAGAGTTTGATGTCAGCGGAACGGGTAACTCTCAACTGGCTTCCATGCGCTCAAGCAGCACTCTTGCAACCTTTAGTTTTGATTCGACTAATGATGATGTGCAGGTGGTCGCACCCATGACCATCAGTGCCGCACCCTCAAATAACTACACCTCTAACTGGAGCACCGTAGATACCGGCTCTATGACCCTTAAATTTGGTGATGCCACCAACGATGAAGCAAAATCAGCTTATATTTCAAATGAAGTCTTTGGGGCAGAGATTCAAGACGATGGAGCTCAAGTTGATGGCACTTCAGGCGGCTCCAATAACTTGGCCGGAGTCATGGTCTCTTATAACACTTTAGATAATGAAGATTCAGATTTATTCCACACAGGTGGCAATGATTCCATGCCAGATACGACTTATTCAACTTGGGGTTTTTGGGCGATGAGTTCGGTTGATGTCTCGCCTAATGCTGGGACGCAAAATGCTTCGGTGCATTTAGGCACATGGGTGGGTGGAGAAACGCTTGCGCAAGATTATATTCCAACTTCAGGAACCGCTTCGATGAGTGGTGCCGCAGCAGTCAACGTTGCTTACAGATACAACCAGACCGATACCAATTATGATGTGCATAAATACACGACAACGGCAGACGTTGCGGGGACTTTTAACTGGGGCGCAAGTGGTTATTCAGGCACTTTAGACTTTACCAATTTTGATGATAAAAATCCTATTGTTGATAATGCAGGGTTTTCTTCGTTCTCAGTGGCGATTACGGGGACCGATCATACATACACCGGTAATTCGACCGACAGCCTTGATAATTCTTGGTTGGGCGGAGCATCAGTTGCAGGCGCTTTATACGGTTCAGATGGAGTACAAGAAAGTGGCGGTAGGGTGAATGTGAGCTTGTATAAATCTGGGTCCACTGGAACGGCAGGCGCCAATGATTTTTATATGGCTGAGGGGATTTATCTAATTTGTATTAGTGGCGGTTGCTAGTTCATAAGTTTTTTAAACTATAATAAGAAAAAGGAGTGAGTTGTGAACGGAAATAGTTTCATAGATTTCTTTCTTAAGATAAGAAACAGTAATTTCTTTAATACTTTAGTTATTTCGGTGATCATAGCGTCGGCATTGTATGCGGGCGTTTCATCCTATGATATTCCTTTGCAATACATCTACCTATTAGAATTCTTTGACTACGCAATCACTATATTCTTTACGATAGAGATTCTTATACGAATAATAGCAGAAAGGTCCTTGATCAAGTTTTTCAAAGACGGATGGAATGTATTCGATTTCATTATTGTCACCATAAGCTTGATACCGGTTGGTGGATCTGAAAGTGTGTTTGTTGCTCGTCTACTCAGGATCGTTAGGATTCTTCGAATCATCACGGTGATTCCGGCGTTTAGACACATTATTGAAGCTCTCATAAAGACCATTCCCCGAGTCGGTTTTATCGCCTTACTGATGTTTATTTTTATCTATATCTGGGCCGCCTTGGGCACTCTGTTCTTTGAGGATTCAGATCCCGAACACTGGGCAAATATAGGTGTGGCCATGCTCACTTTGGTCCAAGTCGCTACTTATGACGACTGG